>JAPLEB010000004.1 GCA_026391555.1 Bacteroidia bacterium
TTTTTGGCGATAACTGATGCTTTACTTGGGACTTATCCTTATCCATGGAATGAATATTTTCCACCCAAAGGCTCAAAAAGTGTAAAGATTAAAATTAATCCTCCCTCAGGAACTAAAAAATATGCAGTTACAATTATTTCCTGCAAATGATTTTTGCAGCTAATCTATTAATATGCAAAAATGTTTGATTTTCATTATTTATGGCATAAGAGGTCCCTTTGGAATATCATCCTCGGAATTATATTAATTTCCGTTCTGCTTTTACCCGGTTGTCAAATTTTTAATAAAATTGGAGATAAAGCAAAAGTATTGATTAAGTGCAAGTTTGAGTTAGTAAAAGTCGATAAAAAAGTTTCTTTTGCAGAAAAGACTTCAAACATTTGGAATTATGTGATTCAGATTGATATTGCTGGAACTAATCCTAATTCGGAAAATATAACATTAGGAGGGTACAAGTTAGCCTTATATGCAAATAATAAATGGATAAGCGACATTGCAACTCAGGTCCCCATTTCACTGAAAGCAAATGCAACAACCATTATAACTCTAAAGACAATAATATCTCCAAGCGGAGTATTGGGTGTATTCTGGAAAAAATTAATCAAAAAGAAAATCGAGTACAAAATTAAAGGCACTTTCTTTTTAAGACTTGAAAATATTTCTGTTCCTATTGAAGTTCAATTGTTTAAAATCGTTGATAATCCAAATTAACTTCTTTTTGTGGATATTCCGGAGCATATTGACCCCCTGAAAACGAAAAAAGCAACCAGTTTGTCCCGGAGGGACATGATGTCGGTAGAAACCCATTATTTAACAGTTCAATAAGTGCCGTCAGGTACGATATAATCAACATCTACCGGTTTTGTTGATTTTCAAATTAATAATTTTCATACCTTTGCAAAAAGTAGAAAATTATGGAAACTCTTGTGGTTCATCCCCGGACAAAGTCGGAGCTTGTATTAATTAAGACTTTGTTAAAAAAAATGGACATCAGATCTAAAGTTATTAAAGAGTCTGCAAATCATAACATATTGAAAGAAGCCATGCTTGCTCAATCAAAGAAGTTTTTTATTGAAAAATTAGACTAAATATGTCTGTAAAACAAAGAGACATAATTGAATTGAATTTCTTATTGCCAGATGGTGTAAGCAAACCACATCCGGCAATTGTTATTTCAAACGATGAATTGTTTGAAGATGAAGGGTTCTTCTACTGTTGTCTGATTTCAACGAAACATTACAATCCGCAATATATTTTCGAATTATCTAACACGATGCTAATTAAACCTTTATCGAAAAAATCGTTTGTTAAATGTCAAATTATTGGCGGTTTTACAGAACGGGATATTATAAAACAAATTTCAGGGATGAGGCCGGAACCTTTCAGGTTGCTGATAGACAAAGTTAAGCAGAGTGTTTTTTAATTCATTTCGTTTTAAAAGGCACTTTGCTTTTTACAACACGGAAATATTATAGTTCCTATTGAAGTACAATTGTTTAAAGAGATTGATAATCCAAATTAGTTCCTTTTTGCATATTAACCAGAAATAAAGGTTAGTAAAATACTCGTTTGTATTGCCAAATCTTTATTTGACTTTTTTTCATACCTTTGAAACATGAAATTTTATGTTGACACATCGGTTTGGGGAGGCTTTGAAGACAGAGAATTTTCCGAGT
>JAPLEB010000048.1 GCA_026391555.1 Bacteroidia bacterium
TTTCAGTTGCGAGGCTTGTTTGAGCAGATCATTTACCTTTATACTGCATTTTAATCCAGTTAATTAATTTAACCAAATCTATATAATATGAAAAAAACTTTACTCATGAAACAATTAGTTTTTTTGTCAGTTTTTTCAATGCTCCTGATCAGCGAAAATTCCGGACAAAAAACTTTACCGGTCTACGATGGTATCAGTTATACTGCCGGAACACTGGTTTATGATGCTACAAATTGGTGGGTCTTAAATTCAACCGCGGTAAATGATGTTGCCGTTACAGCCGGGAGCCTGACATATACAGGATTGCGTGAATCAGCCGGTAATAAAATAAGTATTGGTGGCGACGGAGATGATTTTGTAATTTGGTTTGGTGACCAGCCAACTGATTCCAAAACTTATTATTCGCTGATATTCCAGGTTACGGGTATGTCGGGTATATCTGCAGGAACTACTGCCTATTTTGCAGGGTTCAGTAATAACGGTACCACTGGAAGCTCAAATGGATGCGGAATTTACTTTCAGGTGGACGCAATTAATCCGGCAAAATTCAATATCGGCCATGGAACAAGGGCCGCCAGTACAATCGTTCCTGTCTGGAATACATCAGGAGGAAGTCCTGTTCAGTATTCTGTTAATACACCAATTTTTGTTGTAGGCTGTTATGAGGCGATAGGTGTATATACTGCCGGGGTGCCAAATGACAAATCAAGTTTGTGGATAAATCCGTCGGCAGCAAATTTTGAGGATCTCCTTCCTCCGGCAGCTTCTATAAATACAGCTTTAACCGGTACTGCCCCGAATGACGTTAGTGTTGTAAACAGGTTTTTTCTCAGACAGGATTTGACAACAAATAATCCGGCTATTGAGGTAGACGAAATCAGAATTGGCCTGACATGGTCAAGCGTAACCCCAAAAGCGCTTTCTACGTCAGCCGGTAAAATTTTAAGTGAAGGAAGATCAGCGAATATATATCCAAATCCTGTAAAAGATAACCTGAAAGTAGATATCAGCGGTTCTGACATAAGTAATATTGAGATATTCAACATTACCGGAGTAAGGGTATTGAGCCGTATACTTGATCAGGGTGTAAACAATGTTAATGTAAGTGATCTTCCACAGGGAGCATATATTGTGAAACTTAAAGGATCAGGAACTAATTCTTCCGGGAAATTTATTAAGAATTAGTCAGGATATTGAAGGATTCCTTAGGGCATTCTGTGCCTTAAGGAATTTTTGAGCAAGTATTATCTGGTGAATTATTTATACTTCTGTTTTGTTACATTATGAGGTTCTATGTAACAGTGGTATTGATTTGCTTTCACAGAGATACGCTTACCAGGAATAGTCTGTAGAATAAATTTAAATGATCTCATCAATTTGAAAGTTTATGACCAGGTTAAAGCAACGATTACTATTTTCCATGATCTCTCTCGCTGCAATAATTGCTCTGTTTTTTCTGATTCTGATCTACATAGTATTATAAATTATTGATAATTCAACAAATTTGTTTTTAAAACCTAAATCCTATGAAAATCACGCACAGTTTTAAAAAGATGTGTATGTTTATATTCCTTATAATGATAGGAATAAACAGTTTTGCTCAACAGAAAACATTAACCGGCAAAGTGAGTGACGAAGACGGTGTTGGTTTGGCCGGGGTTAATGTAGTTCAGAAAGGGACTACCAACGGAACTACAACCGGTGTGGACGGTAAGTATTCGCTCGCGGTTAGTGCGGAAAACCCTGTACTGGTATTCTCTTTTATTGGCATGGAATCGCAGGAAATTGAAACTGCCGGTGGGCTTTCAATTAATGTGACCCTTAAGACTACAAGCTTTAAAATGGATGAAGTTGTAGTAGTAGGTTACGGTACCCAGAGAAAAAGTGACATTTCAGGTTCGGTAGCAACGGTAAAAACCGACGAACTGATTGCACAGCCTACAACAGACCTTCAGGGTATGCTGAAGGGGAAAGTTGCAGGATTGTATGTAACTGTCAATGATGCCCGCCCGGGAGGTACCTCAGATGTACTTATGCGTGGTATCCGGTCACTGAAGGGTGGCAATTCACCTTTATATGTGGTTGACGGAGTCGCACTTTCTTCGATCAATGAAATCAATATCGATGATGTTGAAAGTATTTCTGTTCTGAAAGACGCATCAGCACAGGCCATTTACGGCGCACGCGCTTCAAATGGCGTAATCCTGATAACTACAAAACGAGGTGCAAATACAGGAAACAAGGTAGAAGTCTCTTATCATGGATATTACAGTATCCAGAATGTGAACCCAAACTTTGAAATTTTCTCACCCGAAGAATACATTCAGAGAAGGCTCGAATCTTTCCGCGGTGACCGGGCAACTGCAGGCAATAACTGGATTGGAACCTACCCTGACAGCAGCCAGGTATTTACCCCTCTCGAGCTTCAAAGTATTGCCAATAAAAACTATATCAACTGGACTGATTATGCATTCAAGAAAAATGTTCCCCTGGCAAAGCACGATATTTCACTGTCGGGCGGTAATGAATCAACAAAGTATTCGGCTTCATTAGGTTATTATTACCAGGATGGTATCCGTTTGTCATCCGACCTTACGAGATACTCCGGCAAAATTACCCTTGACCAGGTTATCTCAAAAACTTTCAAAACAGGATTGTCGGTATATTATACTACGTACTCTCAAAATCAGGAAACAAACTCGTGGATTGATTTTATTGCATTTTCTCCGATTTCGCAGATATATGACTCAACCGGAGTTTTGATACGTTACCCAACAGGCGATGGAAAATCTGTCAATCCCTTATTATATGAACAAACAAGGAACTATGAGTATAATGCTGAACGCGTAATAATAAACGGCTACTTCGAAGTTACACCAACATTCCTTCCGGGTCTGAAATATAAGCTTAATGCAAGTATTAACAGCCGTAACCGGGAAACCAATTCCTTCAGGTCGTTTGAAGATCCTGCAAGTCTGACACTGGGTTATGCAAGCATAAATTTATATCGTAATAAGGATTATCTGGTGGAAAATATTCTTACTTATGATAAAACCATATCTGACATCCACAATGTTAATTTAACTTTAATGCAGGGGATAGAGCCATTGTACACTTATTCGACAACAAGTACTGCCCTGCAATTGGGGAATGATTTCTTTGAGATCAATAGTTTGGGGTCAGCGCTTGAATCGGAGGTAGGAAGAAGCTTAACTGATCGTAAAATGTTATCTTACATGGGACGTCTGAATTATTCGCTCATGGATAAATACCTTTTCAATTTTACCATCCGGGCCGATGGTTCTTCAGTGTTTGGCGCCAATAATAAATGGGGCTACTTCCCGTCGGCTGCTGTAGCCTGGAATTTACACAAAGAGTCGTTTATGAAAGATATTAATTGGCTAAATGAATCAAAAATCAGGTTAAGTTACGGGCAGATCGGGAACCAGGCCATCGGACCTTACGGAAGCCTGGCAACGGCCAATAATACTTATTATGTATCAGGCGCTTCTACAGTAGTTGGTTACCTGCCGGGAACAAGCCTGCCAAATCCCAACCTGAAATGGGAGACTACAACCACCCTGAATGCCGGTATTGATTTCGGGTTTTTTAACAGCAGGTTGTCCGGAAGTTTTGAATATTATAAATCCAATACCACCGATTTGCTGGTTGACCGCAAGTTGCCTACCGTTCTTGGCTATTCAAGCATCTCTGCAAATCTTGGTGAAATTCAGAACACCGGTATTGAAGCTTCTTTATCAGGATTTATCATCTCAACAACAAATCTGACATGGTCGGCAACTGCAAATATTTCAGCAAATAAAAATAAACTTGTAAAAGGTGTTTTGCAGGATCCGGTTACCGGAAAATACATCGATGATGTTGCAAACAATTGGTTCATTAACGAACCTGTTAATATTTATTATGATTATAAATTTATGGGAATATGGCAAATAGGCGATGATATCGCCGGTTCGGCACAGTCCACTGCGCGGCCGGGTGACGTTAAAGTGGCTGACTTATCGGGCCCTGAGGGTATCCCTGATGGTGTTATTACTGCAGATGACCGGACCATTATCTACCGTGATCCAAAATGGTTAGGCTCCTTCTCAACAAGCCTTAGCTACAAAGGAATTGAATTCTCTGCAGATCTCTACTCGGTACAGGGTGTCGTCAGGAACAATGTCTTCCTTTCAGATTATAATCATGGAGGCCGTCTCGATGGTATTCTAAATGGTATAAAACGGGATTATTGGACCCCTGAAACCCCATCAACTACTACATTCCGGCCGCACGAAGTAGGTTATTCCGATTACCGTGGCACAGTAGGTTACCAGGATGCGTCGTATGTAAGGCTTAGAAATGTGACCCTGGCCTGGAACATTCCCGCTAAATGGCTGAAAACGGTAAGCCTTTCCATGGTAAAGATATATGTGACAGGCGATAATCTATGGACAAAAACAAGTTACTTATCTTACAGTCCTGAAGGTGATCCTGATTCTTATCCGGAAACCAAAAATTACACATTCGGAATAAATATTAACTTCTAAAAAATAATCTGATGGAAGCAAAAATAATTCATAAGAAGGTATTCATTTTCATCTTCCTCTTTTTCATTTTTACGGGGTGCGAGAATTACCTGACAGAAAAAAACCCTTCGGAAGTAACTACAGATTTCCTTTACACAACCGCTAATGGTTTACAGGCGGCAGTAAATGGTTTATATACACTTGAACGTAACCAGATTTCGGAAAATGAATGTAACAATTTTGCACTTATAATGGGAGACTGCGGAACCGATATCGATTTTAACAGGGCCAGTGCACAGGAAGTATCGAGATACCGGCTCGACATTGATCTTACAACACAGGCAGCAATAAGGAGCTGGTGGCAAAAATGGTACAGTATAATTGAACGTTCTAACAGCATAATTGCATTCGGTGAACAGGCTGAAATCACGAAGACTGAAAAAATGTCAGTATTACGCGAAGCATATATCTACAGGGCTTATGCATATTTCTGGCTTGTCCGTAAATTTGATAACATTTGGTTAAATACTGATCCTACCACTTATAAGAACATTGAGGGACGAACCTATGGAGTAGCTTCCCAGAACGATGTTTATGCCTTGATTATTGCAGACCTTGATAAAGCGATAGAATATTACGGGAGCGACTGGACCGTTGTTCCGGGTAAATTTAACCAGGGGGTTGCCAGGCTATTAAGAGCAGATGTGGCATTATGGCAAAACGACTACCTGACTGCCGCTACACAATCAACTAAAATTATTAATGAAGGGCCTTTTGCCCTTGTAGCGCCTGAGAATATATTTACAAAAGACCGGTTAAATAAAACTTCAGAGTCAATGTATGTGATGCAATTTGATGAATTTGCTCCGGGGGGAGGACCATTTTCCAGGTTGTCTCTCATTTTTACAACCCAGTACCGTATGGTCCCCGGATGTATTACAGCCAGTGAATTCGGCGGCTATGGATGGGCCAGGATAAGCCCGAACCCTTACATGTTAGGTTTGTACGATTCAAAATATGACAGACGATGGAACGCATGGTGGCAGCATTATTATACTTACAATGACCCTAATTATAATTTCAGCACACTTAAGTATAAATTAGGCGATACTCTTAAGCTTAGTGACAATAGTATGCTGACAGGTGATAACTATTACAAGGATGCAAATATCAGCTGCAAGAAATACTGGGACTGGGTCAAAGTACCCATTACTAACAGATCCTGGAGTAATGTGTATATGTTCCGCTATCCACAAGTTTTGCTTATTGCAGCTGAGGCTTATATGCGTCTTGGCGATAACACAAATGCACTTTTCTATATCAATAAGATAAGGGCTAACAGGATTCTGGCTACCTCTCCCAACCAGTTGCTTACAACCATCAACGAAGATATTCTGCTGGATGAACATGCCCGTGAACTGGCATTTGAAGGGCAGCGCTGGTTCCTGTTGAAAAGGGTTGGCAAATTGGTTGAACGGGTGCAAATGTATGGCGGTATTTCTGTATTCCGGACTGTTCCGTCACCTAATGTACTGTATTATGCCTGCCGTACAAATATTAAACCATATCATGTGCGCTGGCCTATTCCACAGGCAGAACGTGATGCCATGGGCGGATTTCCTCAGAATGTAGGATATGCAGGTTATGTTGCTCCTGCGAAATAATGGAATCGCAAATAAATGGTAAGTATTTATACTCAATATGGTGGGACTAAAAGGCAAATTTATCAGGAGTACCGTTGCATTGACAATAGTAGCGCTTATTCATTCAGGGATTGGTTCTGCGCAGTTTACTTTTTCGTCCGGGACAGCCAATACGACCAATAGCGGGACAAAGAGTGTCCGCCTGTTAAATGAGGTAACTACAACTGCCGAACTTAGTGTTTATGGTGGCAATTTAAAATCAAAAGGCAATGCAACAGGCTATTTCCAAATCACAAAGGTAAATGGCTGCTGGTATCTTATTGATCCGGATGGATACCTTTTTTTTACTGTAGGAGTTAATTCCGTTTCAAAGGGAGGAGGTGTTCAACTTCCTGATTTCCTTCGTAATATTGGAACAAATACCCTGGGGTGCTGGTCGGATGAGACTATTAATGATGGGGCACTTCATAAAATGGCTTATTGTCCGCGATGGAACTTTATGCTTACTTATAAAAATTCGACCCAACGGACAAAAGATATGTATACGGCAGGCATAATACCGGTTTTCGATCCTGCCTACATTACCTTTTGCAATAACCACGCCATGCAATTGAGCGGTACCAGCACCGATCCCTTTCTGCTTGGCCATTTTTCTGATAATGAGTTGCCGATTTATGATAATACAACTTATGGCAACCTTCTCGATCGTTTTCTTGCAATTGCCGATAAATCAGACCCGAATTATCTCGCTGCCAAAAGCTGGATAGTTGGACGCAGGGGAGAAAGTTATACAATTACAAGCGAAGACCGCGAGCTTTTCCATGGCTATTTATTGGGTAATTATTACAGGATTACCGGTGAAGCGATAAAGCGTTACGACCCAAACCATCTCTATTTAGGCAGCAGGCTGCATGGGGCGGCAAAGGATAAACCTTCGATTTTTATTGAGGCCGGAAAATACGTTGATATGATCAGCATCAATGTTTACTCGGTCTGGACCCCTTCCACAACCCAGATGAATATGTGGTCATCCGGCGGCAAACCGTTTTTTGTTACAGAGTTTTATGCTAAAGCTCAGGATGCAGGATTACCAAATACAGAAGGTGCTGGATGGCTTGTACCTACCCAGTCCGACAGGGCTAAATTCTTCGAAAATTTTACATTAGCCCTTATCGAACATCCTGGATGCGTGGGATATCATCATTTCAGATATATAGACGATGCTGATGCCAATAAAGGGTTAATAAACGCAAGTTATCAATGGTATGAACCACTGAAAAATTCCTTTTATAAAGTAGCCCGCGATATTTATGGATTGCGGGAATTTATGACCGGTCAGTCAACAGGGATCAAAAGGGAGAGATCGTCCGAGGTATTTAGCATCTATCCAAATCCGACATCAGGGGTAATAAATATTTCATTTTCAACAGGAATCAAACCCTCAGATATAGAAATATTTTCATTAGACGGGAAAATAATTCAACACCTTACAAAGATTGAATTCCCCTATACTATTGAGATGCCATTATCTCCTCCGGGTATTTATATTATCAGGGTTTTGGCTGATAATCTTTTATTCACAGGAAGTTTTTTGAAAAACGAGGAATCTCACCTCGAGTAAAAAAATCAAAGAATTTATGCGCATGATTCCCGGTACACATTAAAATTTTAATGCGTTGACCCTGATTTGTCCACTTTTTTCAAACTATTGAAGCTCTTCGCAGCAAGCTACGAAGAATCTTCGATCCCCTAAGGTAATTTCTTAATGCTCGCTGACTCCGCAGCAAGCAACGGAGAACCGAGTTTACGAGCTCGGCGAAGCCAATGCGCTCGCGGGGATTCAATTTGATAAACTGTTTTTTTTTGTTGACTAAAATCATGTCAGTTTTGGATATATTTCTTATATTTGCAATTGTCGGTACTGATTATTTATTTCTTGTATATGGAATTTATTTTGAGAATTAAATATTTATTAAATCTTATAAAAATGAAAAAATTGTTTTTTGTGATTTTTCCGGTGATGTTTCTTGCAGCAATGGTCTCGTCTTGCGATGAAAAAACTGATTCTGCTGAAAAATTCAGCACATTAAGTGTTGAGGTAAATAAAGCTATTGTTGAAACCGCAGGAGTTAATTTTGTAAAGGTGGTGAAACGAATGAGGGTACTTGAAACCGGTGACGTTATTACCAATCTTGGAAACATCATGTTTTCTTCCAGCGCCAAAGGGTTCCTCTTTTCAAAGGATTCAAAGCTGTTTTCTACTCTCGAAACTGTTGCTGCCGCAACAAAAGGAGAAAAGAAACTGAATGATGTGTTTGATGCAATGGTCTCTTCTAAGGGGCTTTCTGAGGATCCTCAAAGTATTAAGGAATTCTGGGATCAGAATAAAGGAACTTATACCTGGAATGCAGGTATTAAAGATTGGGATATTGTTTTAGGTGGTACTTCTTTTATTATTAAATTTCCTTCCTCTGATGTTGCAACATCAAATGATGCTACCCTGACGATCTATAATTATACAGGGAAAATTATAAATTTTATTCCTGATCCGGATTATACAGGCGACTTACCACTTACTCTTAGCGCTGATTTAAAAAAAGGCAGTAAAACTCTCATAACCTTTTTATTTGGCGCTACATACAATACCGAGGGAACTCCAACCGCATTAGCTTCAGATCTGACAATCGAAAACTATAAGTTTGAAGTCGATCTTACCAATGATTCAAAAACAGCATCAATTAATTATAAGTTTCTGGAAGGTGATATTGTTGTAATGGATCTGGGCGCGAGTGGTACGGGTTTATTTACCGAGGCCAATGTTGATGCCAATACAACCACGCGTACTGAAACTAACACCTATATAAGTGGTTATAACTATGTTTGGAATGCTGCCATTCAACAATGGATGGAAGTTCCTATCTATTCAACTTATACAGACACATGGGAAGAAACTGACTTCGAAGAGATCATTAATTCTTCAAGCGCTCATTTTCAGCTTTATACTGTTGCTTTAAGAGGCGATGTTAATATCAAAGGTCTGGTGGATGAACTCAAGAAGATAGATGACGATCATGATGCCAACACCATTAGTGACAAAGTAAGAGAAGATCGTTATGCAGCCAGGATAAATGAATTCATGAATCTTCGGTTGGTGAATGTTCCCACTAATGAAATTATGGCAAAAGCAGAAGCTTATGTTATAAAAGAAATTGATTATTATGGAGAAAGTTATTCTATGGATTTCAGATTAACATTCAAAGATGGATCACCAATCGATTTGGAGACATATACCAACACGGGATTCAGAAATTTTGTTAATGAGATAAACGGGTTAATTGATGACATTAATGTCGATATTGACTCCAACATAGAACATATTAGTTATTAAGAGATTATAAATTATCTCTGATTAAAGAGCTGTGTCGAAAGAAACAGCTCTTTTCATTTAATTTTAAGGGTGTAATAACTTGCACCATATCCGCCCCAAATTCCCAGTCCATCGCCCTGTACATTTGATTTGATTTGTGAAAGGGAAGATGCAAACGGATTCCTGGCATTCAAATATTCATCCTGAAAGGAATTCCAGAAATCAAAGTGAGCTTTATCTATGGTGCAAAACTTAATGCTGACAGAGTCTCCCAATTTAAAGTACTTATTACCTTCAGATAAAAAAAATGATTCCGGACCTCTGCTTAAGGAAAGTTCAGCTTTTTGGCCACGGAAAAAAATATCATCTATGCTCATTACCATTAAAGAATTGTACCGGCGATCTTTTCCTATTAGTTTTGTCAGAATCCGGTAATAATTTTTAATTTCAGGAGGATCTGTAAATTCAATATTTATTGACCCCAGGCTATCACTATTTGTTTCTAACTTAAAATAAGCAGTATCAAGCTTTACTCTTGGAGGAATGGTTGTATATGCCCAGGCTGTTTTTCCTCCATACTCTGCAGTGATCTTATAGATTCTCCCGGTATCGCCGATAATCTCATTCCCTTCAAAAATATAGGGAGGAAAATAGTTGTCATTTCTTCTTAATGTGAGGATTTCACTTTTTTCGCCAACACTATCAGTAAGTGTCACTTTTGCCCATGTCAAAACAAGAGCTCTTATTGACGCGGAATCAATGGTAGAAAAATAGGGGGAATTGCGTGTCAGCAGGACTTTGGCAAACTGACCGGTTTCAATCCATCCGTCAATGACAATTGTATCATCTGGTTCCG
Source organism: Bacteroidia bacterium (assembly GCA_026391555.1). Classification (GTDB taxonomy): domain Bacteria; phylum Bacteroidota; class Bacteroidia; order Bacteroidales; family VadinHA17; genus LD21. The sequence goes on from JAPLEB010000048.1 coordinate 10,396, forward strand.
GAATATTCAGGTTCAGGTCGTCATTGCAGCAAATTGTTGCCAGTAAAAATAAAGCAAACAGGGACAAGTTGTAAAATCGTTCTTTCATTGAATTCTAAAATTTAAAACTCCAGCTAACCGATGGAATAAGAGGAAACAGGCTGACCTCAACCGCTTTGATTTCCAGAGAATACTTTTCAAGGTCTCCGGCTGCTTCAAAATAAATAAAATATGGATTAGCTCTGTTATAAATGTTATAAATTGAAAAAATGAGTTCTGAAGACCAGTTTTTCCTGGTAATTATTTTTCTGGTCATTGAAACGTCCATCCTGTGATATGGCGGCATCCTGAAACTGTTAACATCGCCATATTGATTAACAATATTCCCCTGTATAATATACCGTCCTACAGGCATTGTAAATGCATTTCCGGATATATAAATGAATACAGCAGATCCACTCCATTTTTCATTAAATGTTCTTATAAGAGTTAATGAGATATCGTGCCTCCTGTCATACTTTGCGGGATATACAAACCCGGCATTTATCTCATCAAATTTTTGCTCTGTTCGGGAGAGAGTATAACTCAACCATCCCGTGGAATTCCCAATTTTTTTTCGGAGATATAATTCAACTCCATACGATTGTCCATTACCTATTGCTAAATTATCTTCCATGTTTCCAACAATCGAAGTATTTATTACTCCGCGAAGGAACTCCAACTGGTTGTTCATTTTCTTATAATATATTTCAGTTGAAAATTCAAGTCCTTTTTTAGGGAAATTTCTGAAATATCCCATACTCAACTGATCGCCAACCAGTGGTTTTAGTTTAGAAGTACTCGGGATCCAGCTATCTGTTGGCAAAGAAGCAGTAGCCGACGTAGCCAGATGTATATATTGTGCTATTCTCATATATGATGCTTTTAAAGATGTATTGTCATTAATTTGATATTTCAGTACGAGCCTGGGTTCCGGATTAGCAAAAAAAGCTAAAGATTTTCCCCGGGGATAAAAAAGAGTGTCCGTAATCTGCCCCAACATGTTTTTTACAAATTTACTATACGGGCCATGATGATTAAAAAATGAAAATCTGAATCCGCCTGCAATAGAAAGCCGTGATGTAACAGGAAGCTCGTCATCAAAAAATATCGCACCTTCCAGCGCCTTCATAGCGCTAAATTGCCCGAAATCTAAAATAAGATTTCCTGCCTGTGCATTGATCCTGTTAGGAATAAAACTATGATTTGTCAATTCAAGACCGGTAGTTATTTTCATCCTGTTTTTTTCTATTGAAAGATCACTTTTTAAACTGTAATCCATTACTGATGAGAATAATCCATAGGAATAGTCAGATTGTGATCCGGAGAGATCAAATTCATATCTTGTCCACGAAATATTTGTATTCAACTCCCCTTTTTCACTGATTTTATGGTTCCAAAGCAAAGAGGCCATACTATTTCCCCATTCAAGAGAATTTTCCTGTTTGATTCCGGCCTGGCCCATTCTATACTTATCCCTGCCATGGTAAGCAGAAAATGAAAAAAAATCAACATTGGTAATTTTCAGTGAAGCCCCTGTGTTGAAATCGTAAAAATTATAATTGTTTTGCTTATTAATAAAGGAAGTGCTTTTAGCTCCAAGTCTGACGATCGGTTCCACAAACAACTCAAGATATGTTCGTCTTGCTCCTAATATGAAGGTCCCTTTCCCCTTGAACAAAGGTCCGTCTATAGATATCCTTGATGAAATTATACCCATACTCCCCATTACTTCAACAGAGTCTCTGTTTCCTTTATAACTGTTCAGTTTAATAACCGAAGAGATTTTTCCGCCATATTGAGCCGGTATTCCTGATTTAATTATGCTTACGTCTTTTATTATTTCCGGATTAAAAACTGAAAAGAATCCAAGAAGATGACCTGGATTATATATAATAGTATTATCATATAAAATCAAATTCTGATCAGTACCCCCGCCCCTTACATAGAATCCTATACCTCCTTCTGAACCGGCCTGTACACCGGGAGTAAGCTGTAGAAGTTTTAATGGATCGGTCTCTCCTAAAAGAGATGGCAACTTCATCATTTCTTTATTTGTCAGGGTAAATGAACCCATCAGGGGAGAAGATACATGATCTTTCAGCCCGTCTGCGGTGATTGTTACCTCTCCAACCGAAACAGTAAAAGGATTCAGGTAAATGGATATTTCTATATTTTCAAACAGATTAATAGTAGTATCAACGCGTTCAAAACCTGTATATGAAAATTCAATATTGTGTTGACCCGCTGGAAGAGAAATTTTAAAAGAACCTGAATCATCTGTAACAGTTCCTCTAAAAGATGTTTTGTCGTGAACCGAGACAGACTTTAAAATCTGATTTGTAGTTTTATCAATAACTTTCCCCCTGATTAATAATTCCTGGGGAAAAAGTTGCGGTAAAAACAAAAACAAAAACAAAATACACAATTGTATTCTACCAATTATTCTAAAGTAAAACCTGTAGAAAATGTTTAACAAAAAATACCCTCTCATTATTTTGTTTGATTGAAAAACAGGGGCCTAAAAATAAGAAAAATCCGGATTATAATACTATTTAGGGGATTGCCTTTATGATTTGCCTGTAGCGTTGAATGGAATGGTTGACGAGGAGTTATTTTTTTTTGTGATATCCATTGGGCGTGCTCAAAATGCAAGAATGAAGGAAAAATCAGTGGGTGGAAACTGACAAAGTGGGATAACAGGTAAAATCAAAAGTGATTTATAAATTTCAACTGCTATTAAAACTGGTTAATCATTGACTAAATGAAAACAAATATATTTTGGGATACAAATATGGGGTACAAAAAAAAGACAAACCCCTTATGTACAATCACATAAGGGGTTAATTCTGTAGCCCCACCAGGAATCGAACCTGAATCTAAGGTTTAGGAAACCTCCATTCTATCCATTGAACTATGGGGCCAAAGTCAGTCGCAAAAATATATCTTTTTTTCCTTCTTATCAAATACGCATTGATGAGGCATAGTTATAAACAGTAACCGGTTTTGCTTCCTTTTGTACAATCTCAACCCATTGTTCAATAACATCTTCTGTTGAAAATGATTTAATATTGAGGGTAATTTCGACCGGATATTCTGGGTCCTTAAGGAGAATGTGTGTTAATTTAAAACAGACCACAACCAATATAAGAACAATAATGAATAAATCCATTAATAATATGACAAAGGGGATGTATTAAATATTTCCATTTTGTAATATAAAATCACTTTTTCAATAAATAATTTATGCAAAACATTGTTAATTAAATAATATTGATTATTTTTGACCTATCAAAACGATAGGATAAATAGGAAAAATAGAATAGCATTGAAACACAAGAAATGAAAAAAGTAATTATTGTAATACTGCTGATGATTTTGGCCGAAGGCTTAATGGTCTCTAAAGGACAGACATTTGAATTGTCAAAAACCGGAACGGAAGTCTTGATTAAAGGCACATCATCATTACATGACTGGGAGATGGGTTTAAAAGTCATTAATTGCGGAGTACGGCTTAATCAGGAAGGATCATTATTGAAAAACATTGATAATGTTACTTTTAGTTGTAAAGCAACGGACATAAAGAGCGAGTACACTTTGATGAATAAAAGAACTTATGAAGCATTAAAAGCAGATGCCTTTCCTGAAATAAAATTTAGCTGGATTTCAACCATGGGACTGATAACCGAAAACAAAAAATTCAAGGGAAGCCTTCAAGGGAGGCTCATTGTTGCCGGCGTAACAAGAGATGTTATTATTTCTTTTAGTGGAATTTTTATTGACAGTAACACTATCAATATTACGGCATCGACCGACCTGAACATGAGTAGTTTTAATATTATCCCTCCCACATTCATGATGGGTGCGCTTAAAACCGGTGATAAAATATCGGTTTCATTTTCTCTTCAATTTGTTCAAAACAATGTAAAAGTATCAAACGGTTGATAATTAATTATATGGTAACTAAATTAAAAATGTTTATTCACTTTAAGTAATAAAAATTATGAAAAATGTCTTTATAATTATTTGCGCACTTATGTTGACAATTGGAGCCTATGGGCAACAATTTGAAGAATCTGTTTCAACTACTGAGAATGCGGACAAGCCTAAAGTGCAGGTCGGGGCTGATTTTGCGATGCAATTCCAGGCATTGGAACATAATGCTGATACTGCACGTCTAATTCCTCTTGGTAAAGGGATAAATCTTCCAACGGCAAATTTAAACATCAATGCTATCCTTGCTGACGGGATTGAGGTTAATGTCACTACATATCTTTCAGCGCGCCATCATAATGAGGCATGGGTAAAGGGAGGATATCTTCTACTTGACAAGCTTCCATTTATCCATTCTGCCCTTATTGATAAAGCAATGGAGTTTCTGACATTTAAAGTCGGTGTTATGGAAATTAATTATGGAGATGCCCATTTTCGCAGATCAGATAATGGAAATACTATCAGGAATCCTTTTGTTGGCAACTATATCACTGATGCATTTACAACAGCACCGGCATTTGAAGCTTTATACCGGAACAATGGAATTATTTTGATGGGAGCTGTGACTTCAGGATCGCTTAGACCATCCCTTGTTACCTACAGTGCTGCTTCTCTTAAATACACTCCAAATAATACTGTTGAAGCACTTGCATATTACGGGAAAGTGGGTTATGATAAACAGATTACTGAAGACTTCAGGTTAAGGGCTACTGTATCAGGGTACCATGCTTCAAAAAATCCCTTTGGGTCGCTTTATAACGGTGACAGGACAGGATCGCGTTTTTATCTGGTAATGATGAGGGCAACTAATAGCGCTAATGACGTAGACGCTACGGCGAATGCTTTTACGGGAAACTGGGGCCCCGGCCTGACTAATAAGGATAACTCTCTGATGACTAATTTGTTTATTAAATATAAGGGTCTTGAGTTTTTTGGCACATACGAAACTCTTAAAGGAACTACACTCAGTGGGGCTGCATTTACCTTCTCTCAATATGCTGTGGAAGGTCTGTACCGTTTTGGAAAAGAGGAACAGTTTTTAGGAGGAGTGAGATATAACAGAACTAAAAACCAAACCACAAGTTCAGTAAATCGTCTTGAGATCAGTACAGGCTGGTCACTCACACCTAATATATTGCTGAAGGCAGAATATGTAGATCAGAATTATAGCAATTTTGACGTGTACGGAGGAAATGCCGGATTCAATGGGATGATGGTAGAATCAACTATTTCATTCTAACTAAAATCTGAAGGAACGAATGAAAAGGATTGAAGTTAACAATCCAACATTGATGAAAATTGATTTATAATAAACAATATAACAGTCTATGGATATCAGCTAAAGTTTGAAACAATTAATGGGATCATGAAATTTTTTTTACCAATATTAATACTTCTGTATTCTCTGGTGGTTGGTTTCAGGGTTGAAAAGGGAAAACCCGCAACGATGGAGCCAGCCATAGGATTTATAGATATTATCGTGGAATCAAATGTCAATAGGGTAATATTTACATACGCCTTAAGCGAGACGAGTCTATCTGAAACAAGAGCGACTTTGTCGGGCAATAACGATGATTCATCAACTGCCCGGATTATTGTTCCTGTTAAGAATTTCAGATGCTCAAATCAATTTGTTTATAAGGATTTTCTAACCTTACTAAAGGCCAGTCAATATCCAAATTTAACTATCAATATTCCTCAAAAAGTACTTTTACAATATAGCACAAGTGATTCAGTAATAATTCGAGGAGTAATGATCAATATTGCCGGGGTATCGAAAAGATATAATATTACCTGCAATATCGAAAATCTGAATAAGAAGGATTTCATTCTTTTAGGTACAACAACAATCAGCCTTACCGATTTGGAAATAGAACCGCCAGTAAAATATTTTAGACTGATAAAAATTAAAGATAAAGTTATTATTAAATTTGGTTTCTGTTTAAAAGATTCTAATGTTGAGTTTAATAAGATCTGAAATTGAAATTTAATACAAGAATAAGGTATGGTTTAAGAGCGATTCTTGAGATTGCTCTTGATGAATCTGAAAGTGGTGTCTTTCAGAAAGATATTGCTAAACGGCAGAAAATTTCTGTTAAGTATCTTGATAATATAATTGCTGCTTTAAAAACTTCCGGCCTTATAGTCAATAAGAGAGGGAGAAAGAGTGGCTATATCCTTTCGCGCAAACCCGTAGATATCAAGATCCTTGATATCCACAACGCTTTTGAACCAGGTTTTGTTATTGTGGATTGTCTTTCTGGTAATTATGTTTGCGACCTGTCAAAACAATGTTGCGTAAGGGATTTTTGGTTAGGGTTAAATAATGTCATCATTAATTACTTCGAATCTTATACACTTGAAGATCTGATAAAAGAACACAGGAGTAAGAGTTCCTGATTTCTGTTGGTCAGGTATTCTTCTACCCTCACTGCAATTTTGATAAATCAACTTTGTTTCATACTTTCATACTTTCAAATATTCATATTATGAACTGGATAGATATTATTATAGTTGTTATTCTCCTGTTGTCACTGGTGATGGGCTTTATTAATGGATTTGTAAAGGAGGTGGCCTCGCTTGCTGCATTAATCCTTGGTACCTGGGGAGCCATCAAATTCTCAAGTTTTACTGCTGAAAAACTTTATGATTATTTTGACATGACGGGGCAATATGTCGGGATAATTGCATTCCTTATCACATTCGGGATCATTGTTGTAATTATTCATTTTATTGGGATATTGGCAGACAAAATTGTAGATGCAGTTTCGTTGGGGTTTATTAACAGAATTCTTGGTATAGTATTCGGTCTTTTAAAATCTGTTTTGATAATGTCTGTTTTTTTTGTAATTCTAAATGCCCTTGATGCACGAAGGCCCTTTCTTCCCAAAGAAAGAATCGAAGAATCAATGTTTTTTAATCCAATTTCCGACATCGCTCCGGCTATTTTCCCGATTATTGGAGAAGGAGGTTTTAACCGAAGCTTCGACCGGTTTAAAAAGAAGCCTGTAGAGGTTACTATCTGACCCTGTTTATTTATTTGAATTCTGAAAAATTAATTTATGAATTTTATTGAAGAACTGAAATGGAGAGGCATGATACACGATATTATGCCCGGGACGGAAGATTTACTGAAAAAGGGAAAGACGAGTGGATATATCGGGTTCGATCCAACTGCCGACTCATTGCATATTGGCCACATGGTGCAGGTTATGATGCTCATGCATTTCCAGCTGGCCGGACATACACCAATTGCTCTTGTTGGTGGAGCAACCGGAATGATAGGTGATCCTTCCGGTAAATCGGAGGAGCGTAACCTGCTTGATGAGGTATCACTTGGAAAAAACCAGGAGGCTATAAAAAAGCAACTCTCAAAATTTCTGGATTTTCAGTCTGATAAAGAGAATAAGGCTCTCATGGTAAATAACTACGACTGGATGAAAGAATACTCTTTCCTTGGTTTTATAAGGGAGATCGGGAAGCACATAACTGTTAACTATATGATGTCGAAAGACTCTGTTAAGAAAAGAATAGGGTCAGAAGCAAAAGAAGGAATGTCTTTCACCGAGTTTTCGTACCAGCTTGTTCAGGGTACCGATTTCCTTCACCTCTACAATAATTTCAACTGCAAGCTACAAATGGGAGGTTCTGATCAGTGGGGAAATATTGTTACCGGTACAGAACTTATCCGGCGTAAAGCAGGGGGTGAAGCTTTTGCCCTTACATGTCCGCTTATAACAAAATCTGATGGAACAAAATTTGGCAAAACAGAATCAGGAAACGTATGGCTCGATCCTGAAAAAACAACTCCTTATCAGTTTTACCAGTTCTGGCTGAATGTATCTGATGAAGATGCGGCAAAATACATTAAAATTTTTACTATTCTGAGTAAAAAGGAGATTGAAGACATCATAATTGAGCATAATAAGGCTCCTCATGAACGGCTCTTGCAGAAACGACTTGCCGGGGAGGTTACTGTAATGGTGCATTCCCGGAGTGATTATGACGGTGCTGTTGAGGCATCGCAGATTTTGTTTGGTAAAGGAACAACAGAATCACTTAAAAAGATGAGTGAAAGCACATTCCTGTCTGTTTTTGAAGGAGTTCCGGTATTTGACGTTAAAATGGAAATTCTGCATAATGGAGTCACGATCGCCGATCTGTGTGCAGAACATTCAAAGATATTTGCTTCAAAGGGAGAGTTGAGAAGACTTGTACAGGGGGGCGGGCTGAGCTTAAACAAAGTGAAGATCGAGAACCCTGATATGGTTGTTGGCCAGGAATGGCTTCTTAACAATAAATACATGCTGATACAGAAAGGGAAGAAAAACTATTACCTGGTAAGGGTTAGTTAGAGGCTACCTTAAAAGATCCGCTACTATTATCGAAACGTCATCAAAAGTGGAAGGATTGTCATGAGGTAATCCCAGGTATTTTATCATTTCCCTGATATTATTTTCAACAGGTTTAATATTTGTGATATGACTGATAATTACTCCTGTCCCAATGTCTTTACCATCATCGCCTTTTAACTCAGAAAGACCGTCGGTATAACAAACAATTTTTGAATAGCAATTGATTACTATTTCTGATTTTTCCACCGCAGGTATTTCATCAAGCATTCCCAGCCCAACGCAGGAAGCCTTAAGATGACGGATCTCTCCTGTAACCGTATTGTAAAGTACAGGAGGATTATGGGCAGCATTTATGTATTCAAGGACCCCGCTTTCGTGATCATACCTCGCGACGAAGAATGTAATGAATTTTTCTCCGGCTGCATTTACAACAACAATTGAGTTGAGTTTATAAATGAGTGTTTCAAGTTTAATATCCTCTGAAAGAAGAGCCCTTAAACTAGCCTGGAAATTTGACATCAGGATCGCTGCTGAAATTCCTTTGCCCGATACATCGGCAATGCAAAACCCTGTTTTTGTTTCTGAAAGTCTGATGCAGTCATAATAATCTCCTCCAACTTCATAATGAGGGTAATAAAACCCGTTTACTATCAGTTTGGTGTTTTTGGGCATCTGGCTGTTATCAGGAATAAGCAACTTTTGCATTCTGGCCGCCAGTTCGAGCTCTTTTTTCAGGGCTTCCTGACGAAGGCTTTCGTTGAATAGCCTTATGTTCTCAATAGCTACAATTATTATACTCGAAATGGTCTGTATGAAATTAAGATGTTTCAGAACGGGGCTCATTCCTTCTCCCTCTTCCTCAATGTCGCCAATAAAAACGAATGCCAGATGGACATTGTTATTATAAACAGGTACAATGATGTCAACCCCTTCGAAACCCAGGTCTGGTGCACCGAAAAAAATCTCGGTAATACCTAATAGGCTCGATTCGACATCAATCGTTTCAAAATGTTTTGGGAACCCCCCATTTAAAAGACATTCCCAGTTATCGGAGCGCTTAAAAATGAGGATTTTCCCGATACTCAGGTTGTGCCTGAGGATATATTCATATTTGGATAAAAGGTCTTCGGTGGGCAGATTTGCATTGATCGATAATGTAATATCGAGCAGGGAATCTAATTTAAATTTAGAAATCTTTAATCTGTCCGTTGGAGCTTTATTATCTTCCATAATATATCTTATGCCTTAACTCGTTCAACATAAGTTCTGTCGCGGGTGTCGATTTTTATCTTATCGCCGGTATTTACAAACAATGGGACCATAATTGTTGCTCCATTCTGAATTTTAGCGTGTTTTAAGGTATTGGTTGCCGTATCTCCCCTTAATCCGGGTTCCGAATAGGTAACCTCCATTACAACAAATTGAGGGATATCGACAGAAAGGACGGTTTCAGTATCGGCATGTACAACTATTTCAACACTTTGTCCTTCCAGGAGAAATTCATGATTATCAATCATTGTTTCCGGGACATGGATTTGGTCAAATGTTTCAAGGTGCATGAAGTAATATCCCATATCATCTTTATAAAGATACTGATAGGGTCGTCTTTCAACTCTTGCAAGGTTAACTTTTGTACCGGAAGAAAAAGTATTATCAATTACCCTTCCTGTTTTAAGGCTCTTAAGTTTTGTACGTACGAAAGCCGGTCCTTTACCGGGTTTAACATGCTGAAATTGTACAATTGTATAAAGGTCATTGTTGAACTCAATGACTAATCCATTTTTAAAATCTGCAGTACTTGCCATAAATGTTTCAGTTATTCAATATATTAATTAATTTATTTCCTTTTAATTTCAAGTGGGTATACAAGTCCTTCATAACTTAAAATTTCACAAGTAAATGCCCCTACAAATATATCAAATCGAATCTTAACTGGTAAAAAATTTTTATCTGCTGAAAACCAGAACGAAACATCCTCTTCCGTTTTGAAAAGTCTTCCGGTTTCTGTTACCGGATTAAATTTATAGCACTTAATTTTTCCCACTTTGGTTCTTATTTCATCTGTGCCAATATATCTTAACCTTATCGGGTACAGTTCATCCGTGAACCAGGTAATAATGGTATTCAATTCCCCTATTTTTAAATTACTTTCAACCGGAAGAATATGATTACGTAGAAAGTAGAAACATGAAAGAATGTCGTGTATTCGTGGGGGCGTGATATGTATCCCGGTAAGATCACTTGTAAGAATTGCTGAATCAACCCTCGTTTTATGGTCAAACAAAACTTCATTAAATTTTTTGTATCTCCCTTCGCGTATATTTCTGATTGACTTCACGGGAAGTTCAGTGGCGGGATCGATGAAGCTTTCATAAATATCTAATACTTTGAAAATTGCATCAGCCATACCGGTTGTTTTTGCTAACATCGTTGAATGCCAGACTTCTTTCCCGTTTAACATCTCACTGTTTAGTTCAAGCGAAGCTGTTCCACCGGTGATAATACCATAATGGACAGTATAAATGACTTTTTCTCCAACCTTATATGAAACTGCCTGACCACTGCCGGAGGATGAAATTATTATTGCAACAATGGTGATGTAATAAATCTTTTTCATGCTTCTTTCTTATGGCAAACCGTTTTTAAACCAATTATTTTCCAAGGATATTCTTTCTGGGTTTTGAAGTTATGAAATCCTTTAGATATAATGGTTCAAAGTATGCAACATCTTCAAAATGATGATCTTTAAGTGCCTGAAATGCAGGCTTGTGCATGTGTGAAGCGGAAATTCTGAAATCATCTGCAAAGTGGACATTTGTTCGTTTAATCACTTCTTTGCATTTTTCTGCCCCATCGCCAAAAAAGATAATCTTTTGGGATTCAGGAATATTGATAAAAGAGTTTTCTCTAATTATTTCTGCTGAAATATCTTTTACAGTATTGCCATTAGCGTCATAAATTGCATAATAGACCTCCATTCTTCTCGCATCTAACATCGGGCAGAAGAGTGTATTCTTATCAATTTCCGGACTTTTCTTTTTGTTACCAGAAATCCCCCGGAACATCGATAGTGTTGTTTCTATCCCGATAAGAGGGATGGATGCGGCGTATGCAATTCCTTTAGCAACAGATACTCCAATACGGAGCCCGGTATAGGATCCAGGTCCCTTACTGACAGCAACAGCCTCAAGATCCCGGGCTCTGATTCCGTTCTCTTTAAAAATCTCCTCAATAAAAATGGTGAGCATGGAAGCATGCGACTTTGTCTCATGGCTTTCTCTCAAAGAAATTACACCGGCACTATTACATAATGCTACTGAGCATAGATTTGTCGCTGTTTCAAGACATATAATCATGTTTTGAAAGGGATGCCAAAATTCTATTTCACTTTAAAGAGTTCTTCTTTCTTTACGATTTCAATGAGCGTACTGTCAGACAATTTTTTACTTATTGCACTGAAGGGGGCAGAGATTACCCTGTCATTTTCTTCTACACCTGAAAGGATCTCAATATAATTATTATCCTGTATCCCGGTTTTAACATCTTTAGCAAGAGCATATTTCCCATCGGTAATAAATACAATTGTGCGGATATCCTTATCGGAAACTGTAGTTGAAGTCTTTGTTGTATCTGTACGGGTTGTAACGGATTGTATCGGAACAGTAATTATATCAGCTTTTAATTCGGTCTGAATATCAACAGTAGCTGACATTCCCGGACGGAAAGGATTGCTGTCGCCGGCATCAACAAGTTTTATATATGATTCCGGAAGGACCAGAATCTTGACATCGAAATTCGTAACCTGATCAGCTGATAATCCTGTAGTTTTGGCAGAATTGGCAATTTCAGTCACTATCCCTTTGAATTTCTGGTCGAGATAGGCATCAACCTCAATAAGAGCTGTATCTCCCAGGTTAACCCTTACTATATCATTTTCATTAACTTCAACTTGTGCTTCCATGCGAGACAGATCAGCAACACGCAACAATTCTGTACCTGCCATAAGGTTTGTTCCGGCTACTCTTTCTCCAAGCTCCACAAGAAGCATTGAAACCGTACCCGACATCGGTGCATAGATCGATGTTTTAATAAGGTTCTCGTTGGCCTCTTTAAGGGAAGCTTCGGCGCTTACAACTGAAAACTTAGCTGCATCAACCTCTGCTTTTGCTACAGTATAGGAAGCTTGGGCTTGCTCATAATCAGACTTTGAAATTGTCTGTTCGTCAAACAGTTGTTTGCTTCTGTTAAATGACAGTTCAGCCTGTGTAAACTGCGCTTCTGATTGAGCAAGGCGTGCTCTTGCGGAACTGATGGCGGCCATAGATCTGTCTTTCTGGGAAACATAAGTATCGGGTTTTATCCTGAGCAGCAACTGCCCCTTTTCAACATGGTCGCCCTCTTTGATTGTCAATTCCACAATCTCCCCCGATACATCCGGGCTTATCTTAACCTCTTTTTCAGGTTGTATTTTGCCATTGGCTGTAATGGTTTCAACGACAACACGTTTTTCAGCATTTTCAACAGCAATTTTTACAGTTAATGCTTTGCCAAACCACCCTTGTTTCTTCCCTATTATTGCAAAGATGATCAGAACAATTACTATTGGAAGTAAAATCTTTAGTATCTTATTGTTTTTCATGATCTTGTATCTATAAATGATTTTGAATTTTAATTATTTATTAAGATTAAGAGGTATGCCTTTATAAAAATCAAGGACTTTGGTTTTAAATATAAATTCATATTTTGCCTGAGACATATCGGATTGTACTTTAAGAAGTTGTGTTTTCCCGGCATTGTAGTCGACAGGAGTGACCATTCCCACGTTAAATTTCTGTTCAGTATATCTGAAGGATTCTTCGGTTGAAGAAACAGCTTTAATACTGGCATTGTACTTTTTAAGAGCAGCAATAGCGTCAGTATATGCCTGCTGAATGCTTTTATAAAGTTGCTTTTTGACTCCTTCAAGGGTGTAGCGATTGCTCTCTACGCCCAGTTTTGAATTTGCAATATTTTTGGTTACCTGCCAACCGTTCAGAATTGGGATATTAAGCGAAAAACCAATTCCATAACTTATATTATCATTAACCTGGTCGGCAAATGAATACTTCCCATAAACTGCTTCGGTAGTTACAGGATCGAGCCCCAGGAGTTTTTTGCGGATATCTGAATAACCGGTACTGAAGGAGTGGTTCATAGTTAAACGGGGACTTCTTCCTCCAAGTGCAATCTTCATATCATATTCGCTTGCGGTAAGTTTTAGTTCAGAGCTTTTAACCTCGGGCCTTGTACCCTGTGCGGCAGCAAATATTTCATCGATATTTCCTGATATCACTCCGTTTGTATCGATGCTGATTCCGGGGGTAATTATTTCAAAACCCTCAGGGGTTTCAAGTTCAAGTAATTGACTAATATTAAGGTAGGAAATGTCTAATTGGTTTTTAATGTTAATAAACTGCAGTTCTTCCTGTGCTGCCTGAGCTTCAATCTGCAAAAGGTTTCCTTTTGCAACGCTCCCTGCGTCAACCAGCTTGCGGGATTTTTCAATCTGCTGTTTTGTAATCTGGAGTTGATTCTCTGTTGCAACAACAAGCTCCTTGTTAAGTAGTATCTGCAGGTAATCAAGTGCAACAGAAAGGGCAATGTTATCTTTTATATTCTGAAGATCCTGTTCTCCTGCCAGCAATTCGTACTCGTTCTTTTTTATTGTATTGTAGTTTTGCAGCCCGCTAAACAAATTAAGACTTCCTCCAATGTAAAAATTATTAGATTGTACTTTCTGTTGATCGGTGTATTGATAGGTCGTCTGGTCAAGAGCCCGTCCGAATGAGTAATTATGTGTTGCGGAGCCATTTATTGACGGTAAAAGCTTAAGTTTGGCCAGATCAAGTGTATTCTCCTGGTATTTGGTCTGAATATCCTGTTGCTTAATCTGAATATTATTATCAATAGCATATTTAATGCAATCTTCCAGAGACCAGACTTTTTGTTGTGAAAAGATTAATCCCTGTGATGAAAGGAGCCCGGTAAATATAAATAGCAAGAATTTTTTCATTTGAAAATATTTTTTAAAAACATGGTTATGCGACAATTACATTTTTATATTCTCAGAACAGAAATCTTTTAAAAATAAGTTTACGAAGATAAATAATATCTCAGACAGAATAAAGTTTTTTTGGGTAAGAGCGAATTAAAGAAAAATCTTTATTTTTCAAAGGTCTCACAGTTTTTAATTTTAATTATATTTGTAACGATAACGGACATATTTTATCTATTAAATAATTAATTATATGACTAGTAAGGGATTAAATCTGGAACCCGGAGTGATTTTCGGAGATGATGTGAAGTCACTTTTTGATTATGCAAACAAGAATGACTTTGCCATTCCTGCTGTAAATGTTGTTGGGACAAATTCTGTAAATGCTGTTTTGGAAACGGCAAAGGTGGTAAATTCACCTGTTATAATTCAGTTTTCTAACGGTGGAGCTCATTTTTTCGGAGGGCAGGGTCTGCCAAAAGAAAGCCATATTGGTGCAATTGCAGGTGGTATATCCGGTGCTCTTCATGTTCATAATGTTGCAGAATATTATGGTATTCCGGTAATTCTCCATACAGACCATGCTGCTCGTAAGCTTCTCCCGTGGATTGATGCGCTACTCGATGCCGGGGAAGATTTTTATGAAACTAACGATAGACCACTTTTCAGTTCCCATATGCTTGACCTGTCTGAAGAACCATTGAAAGAAAATATTGCAACATGCAAGAAATATCTCGAAAGGATGACCAAGATAGGAATGACACTCGAGATTGAACTTGGTGTAACCGGCGGAGAGGAAGATGGTGTTGATCATTCAGGTGTTGACAGTTCGCGGTTATATACACAGCCTGAGGATGTTGCTTATGCTTATGAAGAACTTTTAAAAATAAGCGATAAGTTTACGATAGCTGCTTCATTTGGTAATGTTCATGGAGTCTATAAACCTGGTAATGTAGAACTGAAACCAATTATTCTGAAGAATTCCCAGGATTATATTATTAAGAAATTTAAAACAGGGCCAAACCCGGTTAACTTCGTATTCCATGGTGGATCGGGCTCTGAAAAGCATCTTATTACTGAGGCTATTAAATACGGGGCAATAAAAATGAATATTGATACCGATATGCAATGGGCTTTTTGGGACGGTATTAACAAATACTCAAAAGAAAAGCAAGCATACCTGCAGGGACAAATCGGCAACCCGGAAGGAGAGGACAAACCCAATAAAAAATATTACGATCCAAGGGTATGGCTCAGAAAAGGAGAAGAGACCTTCATTGCCAGGCTGAAAGAGGCATTTGCTGATCTGAATGCAGTTGGCAGGTGCTAGCATAAGAGGGGAGAATGAGAGAGAGGGAGAATGAGATAAAATACAGCCAGCCAGTCAGATACGGAATGGCTTATATTAATAAGAAAAAACGGGGAGGGTCTTCCAATATTTATTAATGATGTATCCTGATAGTTTTAAAATTGAACCTTCAAGAAGAACTCCCTGGGTAATCCTTGAGCCAGGGGAAATTTTTATTATGGGGAGATCAATTACGGAGAATCCCGGTGATTTCTACCGGCCGGTTCTTGAATGGATATCCAGATACGCTCAGAATAATCTTAAGAAAACAAAGATCGTGTTAGGGTTTGAATATATTAATTCAAGTTCTACAAAGTGGATCTTTACTATTCTTAAAGAATTATCGGAGATGAAGGATATAGTCATGAATGTCAAAGTCACATGGTATTATGAACAGGGTGATGAAGATATGTGCGAACTGGGTTTCATTCTCCGGTCACTTGTAGAATGTCCATTTAGGGTGGTTGAAGTGGATGAGATGAACAAGAATCGGTATGAGAAGATATTATCAGGAGCTATTTAGGTTCCCCGGGCAATAAACTTATCAAAATGGCTTATTGGTGATCACTTTCAAAAATAATTTCTATTTTTGCAGCTCTTTAATTGCAGACTGACCCATGGTGTAATTGGCAACACGTCAGATTTTGGTTCTGAAGAGTCGGGGTTCGAGCCCCTGTGGGTCAACCAGAAAATACAGATAAGGCCTTGATAAACAACAATATCGAGGCTTTTTTCATAACCTGATCGTTGACCATCAACATGTGTCCGCCCCAAGATAAAGTTGTCAGGTGGTGCGCAAAAATTGTGACAAGCTTATTGCACCAACCCGCATGTTATATATGGGGTTAATATTAAAACTGTCCAGATATACTAAATCTTTCTCGTCATGTCCTTAATCTCCTCTACAGGCAGGGATGGGCTGTAAACCTCTTTTGCTACTTTTGGCTTGTGTGAAGGAAATTAGGGAGTAGCAAATGTGGTTTACATTTAAGAGAAGGCTCGAATGGTGATTTTGTAAAAAGTAATGGCGCGGCGAACAGCTAATATTCCTAAAAACCAGTTTGAATATCCTGGCGATGCGAATGGACCATCATTTAATAAGACATCAGCTTCACATCAGTTATTTTCCTTGGCATCCAAACCTGCATCTGGCCTTCGCCCCGGTTGGCCCATGAGAAAAATGGAATGGCAGTTATCTTCTTTGTTACAGATTTGGCAGATAGACCATCAGCTGAAATGCTAACCACTGGAGCATCTGCATGAATCTCAACAATTCCGTTTAAAACATCAGCTTTAAATTCGGAAGTGAATGTTATATTATCAGATACAACAATATTCATTGCTTTACCCTCATTATCAGGATGTTCAAAACAATAAACAAGAGGACCCCTTTCAAGTGCAACACGACTGCGGTTTTCTTTTACCTCATCAATAGCAACCATTCTCCTTACAGGCATAGGCAGGTTTAAAACAACCACATCACCCTTTTTCCACGATTTTCCAACGACTGCATAACCCTTTACCATTTTATAGGTGGCAGGCGCCCCATTTACCATCAAGGAAATTTTTTCGGATGGGTTATCCAGATATTGATAGGTTTTTCCCGGAACCGGCTGATCATTTACCCAGCCCGGTATGCGAATACAGAGGTCAAATTCAGTCTGCTTTTCAGGAATAACGGAAATCTGAACTTTGCCATCCCATGGATAATTTGTCTCCTGTTTTATCTGAATATTTTTGTTTTTTATAGTAAAAGAACCTGTACTTCCAACAAACAGATTTACCCATAATGCCTCATTAGATTTTGCATATATATAGTTACCGACAGATTCGACCAGACGTGCAATATTGGAAGGACAACAAGCTGTACCAAACCATTCGCGTCTCGAATAATTGCCTGTTGAAGCCAATGGATTTCCATAGAAGAAAAGATCACCTTTTAAGGATAAACCATCCAGGGCGCCATTATAAAGACTTCTTTCCAGAACATCAACATATTTACTTTCGCCGGTAAGCAGGTTCATCCGCTGATTCCAGAACACCATACCAACCGAAGCGCATGTTTCACAATAGGCCTGTTCGTTAGGCAAGTCATAGTCAACACTAAATCCTTCATTTCTGCCTGAGGAGCCAATACCACCGGTTATATACATGTTCCTGTAGACAACATCTTCCCAAACCTGTTTCATCGCTTTCATGTATCCGGAATCATTTTTTGCAGCACTCACATCAGCAGCTCCTGTATATAAATACATTGCACGAACTGCATGACCCGTAATCTGGGTTTGTTCTTTCAAAGGTAACTTGTCCTGATAATAATCCTGGGTTCTACCCTGATTAGAATAATAGCCATAACCCCTCTGCTGCAGAAACCAGTCTGCCAGGTCGAGATATCTTTTTTCACCTGTTGCCTTGTAGAGTTTTACAAGAGCAAGTTCAATTTCCTCATGGCCGGATACCCAATGGCGGTTTTGCAGCCTGAAAGTTGAATCGATATGATTGGCAAATCGTATCGCAACATCCAAAAGTTTACGTCTACCGGTTGTATTGTAATAGGCAACTGCTGCTTCAATAAGATGGCCGGCACAATAATCTTCGTGCTTATCCATATCTGTCCATCGTTTCTGGATATTTTCAAGAGTATAGTAGGTATTTAAATATCCATCAGGCAATTGCGCAGCCGCAATTTTAT
>JAPLEB010000141.1 GCA_026391555.1 Bacteroidia bacterium
AAAAGCAAGCCGTAAGGGGGTGGTCTTTTTGCTCCGGTTTTGGGTGGTCAATTTGGTCCGGTGAAGGGTGGTCAGTTTGCTCCGGCGAGGGGGTGGTCTTTTTGCTCCGATCTCAGGTGGTCATTTTGACCGTTTTTTCCAAAGTATTGTTCAATGACATAATTTCGTAAGTGGAATTTATGTTTCGACTCGTGAACAGTACTAAAAACATCAGGAACATGCCTAGCCGGATTATACTGACCAGTATTCCGATTGATCATTCCAATTATTCTATAAGCCGATGTAATCATCAGGAAATGCAAACTCAAAATCGACATTCCGGGATCAATTTCCATGTCAGAGGGAATGAATTCCAGATGAGAGGGAATGAATTCCAGATGAGAGGGAACGAATTCCAGATGAGAGGGAATGAATTCCAGATGAGAGGGAACGAATTCCAGATGAGAGGGAACGAATTCCTTGTGAGAGGGAACGAATTCCTTGTGAGAGGGAACGAATTCTGGGTGAGAGGGAACCAATTCCGGGTGAGAGGGAACGAATTCTGGATCAGCGGGAACCAATTTGGTACGAGAGGGAATGATCATGTAGGTAGCGACAATGATTTTTGTTACAAAAAATACCAACATAATAATAAAGTGTCTCCAATTACAAACCTTAAAAATTAATGACATGAACACAGAACAAAGAATCAAACTGAACATGCAATTGACAGTACGCAATTGTGTTACACTAAATGAAGCGGTTGCAAAAACTATCCCAAAATTCATGGAGAAATATTCAATCCTTCAGAACACTACCAATGAGATCCAGGAAATTGGAAAGCTCCAGGGAACTGACAAAACCGGCGTTGCCAGTGATAAAAACAAATTGAAAAAGACCCTGATAGCCATGGCTGCAAAAAATTCACGAAAAGTTGCGGCTCTTGCGAAATTCATTAACAGTGACAAGCTTCTCAATGAGGTAAGGTATAATGAAGCACAACTGGAAAGGTTTGCTGAAACAACACTGATTGAAAAAGCTATGACTATTTATACGAATGCACAAGAAAATATCGAAAAGCTGGCTGAACATGGTATAACTCCTGAGACTCAAAAGGTTTTTATCGAAACAATAACTGCCCTGAACAATGTGTTGAAGACTCCAAGATCAACTATTGGTGAGAGGAAAAAATCAACTGAAAGGCTGACTGTTTTATTTGAAACTGCGGACAAGGTGCTTGAATTGATGGATTTCGCAGTAGGAATTGTTAAAGATGAACAGGTTGATTTTGTAACAGCGTATAAAACAGCCCGGAAACTTGTTGATACCAATACCGGAAATGTTTCTCTGAAAGCCAAAGCCACAGATGCAATAACCGGTACTCCTGTAAGTGGCGTGCTTTTCACATTTAAACATGAGAACATAAACATGGAGCTTGCAGCCGGAAACGGTAAAATGACAAAGAAAACTGCATCAAAAGGTAGCTTTCAGGTAAAAAACATGCAATCCGGAACATATAAAGTGTTGGTTCAAAAACCGGGGTATAAAGACAAAGAGGTTTCTTTAAGTATTTCTGATGGTGAGAGAAGCGACCTTAATGTTGTGCTTGAAAAGTAGTAAGGGGAAATAATTCATTTTAAAACCTGAAAAATGAAATCTAAGATTTTCACACTCGACTACAGGGATCTGTTAAATGGTCTCTTTATTGCATTCCTGGCTGCACTAATAGATGGGATCATAAAGATTCTTGGATCAGGAGTAGCATTTGACTGGCCCCATCTTCAACCGGTTCTGATTGCAGGCATTAGTGCTGCCTTGGCTTATCTTCTAAAAAGCCTGTCTACCAATTCTCATAATCAATTGTTTACGAAAGAACCTTCATAGACTGAGGGTTGATCTGAACTAAACCTGCCGAGATTTAGAAACGGCAGGTTTTTTATTTTACCAGATAACTATATTGTGTAAATGGTTTTAAGATAAATGAGTGTTACCAGAAAACCTGCTTGCCGTCTTCATAAGTAAATATTCGTTCTTCCCTGCCGCGAGAGAGATTATGCAGGATATATAACCCGACGGAAGGAACATTCTTGTAGAGTAAAAACTGGTCCTTTGCTACCTGCGTACCCATTGAAACCCATTCACCATTGTCCCAATAACATAATTCATAGGTATCACCCACAAGAATAAAATTGGTATCACTCCGTGGGCAATATTTGATTTTCGTTATTCGTTTTGGCGTTCCAAAATCAAGACCTGCCCAGCTGGAACCTTTTCTTGACCTGCCAAAGTAAGTTTCGGGATTTCCATCAAAAACATACTGATATGGAGTACCTATTGTAGGTGGTATTTCCGGAAAACCAATTACTTTTCCTCCTAGTTTCAGTGTATCAGAGCTTTTATTCCCCCCATAAAATTCCAGCTCCGCGACATCACCTGTTCCTTTAAAGGGTGATCTGTAACGAACATATCGAAACTTTGAGGAATTATTAATAGTGGCGGTTTCGATTTTTTCAGGGGATTTAGTAATAGTAAATAACATTACCGAGTCCCTAAAATCAGCCTTATTTGCTCCTTGAAAGTTACCATCAAGCATATAATTACAATATGTCTGAGTACTTTTAAAGCATGGATATTTCCGAATTAGTTGCATTTTTTGAGTTTCAGCTCTACTGGGAACAAGAAAAGATACGTTGCCCTCTACAGTGAGAATGAATGGATCGCTGGCCGGGGAAAGGCTGCCATTATCATAATACATTGCAAGATAAACGATACCTGACCCTATCTTTTTAAAATATGCTTGTTTTTTTTCTATCTTGCCCCAATCCTGGAAAAACCAGTCCGTGTCATTAAAGGTACATATAACGGCATATTTTTTCTTTGGAGTAAAGGGGTATTTGAGAGGAATACGGATATTAAAAGTTTTGGTATATTCCTGTGTGACATCAATTCTATGATCATTTAATAACATTTCGGGAACGTCCTGCTTGATTCCAGGAAGTTTTATATTCTGTCTGGCAAATGTTTCACGATATACTTTGGCAATATTATAAGGGTAGTTGATTCTAATAATATTCCAATATCGGTCGAAAGGATATGGTTTCCCATTTTCCAAAAGGAGGACATTCCATTTATGCCCGGCATTACGGTTACCCCATAGCGGAGCATAGTCAATCGAGACAGGTAACCCATTGGCACGCAAAGCTGATGCATTGAAAACAACTATATGCGGACATGCACCGTGTCTAACAATTTCCATTTTACTAAATGGAATAGTAAACGGATATGATTTAAGCATACCTACAAATGTTAACCTTGGAATACAAGTATTTATTGACGTGGCAAATTGCAAGCACGAATCTGCATTAATAGAATCCCTTACAGATTTGTATTTATAGTAATATTTTGATCTCCATGGCTCCAGTGGCTCATATCCTGACCGGTAAGGAAGGACAAATTCACAAAACTGTCCGAAACTGATATTTTTCAACCAGGGAGATTCATCGCGCAATTTAAAAGAGAGGTCGATATTTTCAATCAGGTAATCAGCCGTTATGTATTTATAATCAGGAAAAATTTCAACTCCATCCATAGACGGAGTGCCCAATAAAGTAACCAGGGAATCCCATTTACCCTGAATATATGGTGAGTTACTACTGATAAGTATTTTATTACGCTTAAGCGAATCAAGAATTTCAAATATTTGGTCATATTTTCTTATTTCGTTTCCATCCATTCCGTATTTGTCAACCATGTTCCCAATAAGAAAATAAGCGGCTTTCAACTTTTCTTTATTACCTGATTCTTTGAAATGATCTATAACCTTTTCAAGTTCTGGTCTGTTTTCCCCGGCCATATTAAGAATCATGCGGACATCTCTTGGAGGATGGTTGCATGAGCAGAATAATAAAACCTGAAGTAAGATGAAGGAAAATTGTTTTATATTAATATTTGTTAGAGTAAACATTGTTTAAAAGTCTTTGTACTATTACCTTGTGATTACCTTATAACCTTAAAAATCCTGTTCCATCTGAACCCATCTTCCCCATAAGAGAACAAAACCATTGCAGCTTTCCCGATAATAAACTTTTCCGGAACAAAACCCCAATACCGGGAATCATTAGAATCATGCCGGTTATCTCCAAGCATAAAGTAGTAATTGTTACTAAAAGTAAAACTTGTAATCTTGGCACCATTTAGAAAAAAAATCCCGTCCCTTGTTGTGATGTTACTCATTTCGAATATATTTATTATTTTATAGTAAAGTATGAAGTTTTTCTTATTTAATTGTATTTTCATGCCTTTTGCAGGTATTACCAGAGGCCCGAAGTTGTCTATTGACCATGTAAAAAGATTATGTTTTGGGAATGTTTTATAAGCGGAATCCGGTCTGTTCCTTTCAATGATTATGGAATCAATGCACTTATATGTTGATAGTACCTGCTTTTGATTATTATTAAGACAGGTACTGAAATAATTCTTTAAAACGGATTTATTGTGATACTCCTCCAAACCTAAACTGTCAAAAAGGGTGCTTGCCAAAGCATAATTGTTAAACAAAATACGTGAAATATGTTTAATTGTACCCTCCTCTGGTATTTCTTTATGGTTCGCATATACTTTCTCATTCCTGATCAATAGGGTGTCACCAGGTAAACCCATACAACGTTTGATTAATATTTCTTTAGAGTTTTTCGGGGAATTAAAAACGAAGACCTCGCCATGTTTTATGATTGAAAATCCCTTGAGCCTTTTATATTTCCACAATGATGAATCAATTTTTGTCCTGTATTTCTTATTAAGGTAAAAAGCAATATTTACCCATGGAATTTCAAATGGGGAACCAGGCATCTTTGGGCCGTAGGCAAGTTTGTTCAGAACAATTATATCCCCTGAAACAAGAGTGTCTTTCATAGAATCAGAAGGGATAGAAAATATCTCAATAAGAAATATTCGGATTCCGATAGAAAAAAGGATTAAGGCTAAAAAATAAAACGGGTATGATATCCACTTCGTTCTTTTGAAACGAGTGATGATTACATTATCTGAAGTAGACATCCAATAAAAAAAAGTAGTTGCAAGTATTCCAATGGAAAGCCAGGCTACTCCTATAATAAACAGTAAAATAGCAGCTAAGAGAAAAAAAAGGAATATTGTTTTTCGTAGGGGATTCATTTTTAACTGGTTTATGAATGGTTTTGTCTTCTTGCTTTCAAAATACTCGAATTAAACCATTTCAAATTGAACTTAGTAATAATTTACAAAGATTTTTTCTTTATCAATATCATTGGCAAATATATCCAAAGAGCTATTAAAGAAAATATAAGCCCTCCAATAGTGCCTGCCGCAAGTGCCGGCCAGAAAGTTTCTTGTGTACCACCTAAAAGAAAAGGAACTAATCCCAGCATAGTTGACAGAATGGTGAGTAAAATCGGGAATATTTTTTGATTGTATGCTTTTAGATATAACCTCAAAGTTGATATCTTTTGCCCCGCTTTTTTACGTTTCAGGTTATTGAAATCATTGATTATATATAATGCTGAATTTACAGTGATACCGCTCAACAAAATAAACGCGGCAAAACCTCCCTGGTCGAAATTGATATTAAAAAGGGGAAAGGTCAGGAAGACACCGATGTACGATAAGGGTATCATTAAAATTACTGCCAAAGGTAATAATAACGATTCAAAAAGTACAGAACAAATAAAATAAATAATGGCAATAATAACAAGAAGCAGCCACCAGTATTGCTGAGTATCTCCAGTACCCCATCGTCCGCGATTACTGTTCCCCTCAATAGTGTAACCCAATGGCAGGATGGATTCTACTTCATTAAGTATTTGTTTCTGATTCTGTGTTGCAAGCTGATCCCGGCCAATATAATCGTATGTAAGTATTAAACGGTATTGATGGTTTTCTCTCACAATATCCTGACTTAAGGCTTCTTTCTTAATATCAGAAATATTATTCAGTCTTATCATTGCTTTGCCAAACTTTCCAGGGGTATGTTGTATTTGCCACAAATCCATTTCTTTACTCTGTTTTGATACAAGCCTGAGCCGCTCAGATTCTCCTCCAACCACTGTATTGCCTATTACATTTTCAATTTTGTTAAAATCCATTAATGACGAATAAACCGATAATGGGGAAACATTTTGTGCTATAAGCTGTTGCCGGTCAAAATCCATCACATACTCTATGGATTCTTCACGAAACTTGGAATTGCGCGACATAATAGTAATATCTTTTATCCTTGCATTTTCCATCAGTTTGTTTCTGATCTTTTCTGCGAAAGTTAAAAGCACATCATAATTATACCCGTACATTGTAACACGATATTGTCCCAGCGATTCCCTTACTGCATTATGAAATCCTTCACCTACACCTTGCACAGCCCAATCTGCACCACCTAAATCATTGGCTTTTTGAGTTACCATTTCTTGTAATTGAAAAGGGAATTCACTATTGTCAAAGTTTTTTTTGAAATGTATCGTAATCGATGCCTGTCCTACACTAACAACAGTTTGAAACTGTTCTATTTCTGTAAACTGCTTAAGGTAATTTTCAACGGAAGTAACCAATTCATTCATCTGATTGAGGGTTGAACCAAAAGGCATTTTTGCATCTATGTACAGAGTTGTTTTTTCTAAATCGCCATAATATGAATTTTTGAATGTGTTCTGGTTAAACAATTGCAGAGCCCCACCTAATACCATATTGGTTATGGGTTTTATGCTTTGCCTGTACCAATCGCTACCTAATGTCTGGTTATAGGTTCTGGCATATAAGTTATCTTTATCAATTCTATCAGGCAACATATGAACAGGTAATCCAAACCCAAAAATAGCAAGGATGATAAATGCCCATCTAAACCTGCACACGAATGTTATTACCCGCCCATAGAACCTCGTAAACCTTACCGAAAATAAAAGTTTTCGTCTGAGTTTCCGCTTTAGAAACAGAAAATGACTCATTTCCCTTCTTTCACGATTTTGTAATGGAAGTTTTTCTAACAGGGCAGGAATAAGAAAAAGGGCTATAAACAACGATACTGCCAAGTTGACGATAACAATCACGCTGAAATCTAAAAGAAACAATCGAAGATGTTCATCCAGGAAGAAAGTCATTATTAAGGCTGCTATGGCAGTTAAAGTAGCAGCAAGTATGGCAATAAATACTTTCAGGTTTTTTTGATGCTGAAGGTGATCGATCATCACAATGCTGTTATTTTTAATTAAACTTAATGATACTGTTATTCCTGCAAGTGAGTAGATATGCATTTCTATTTTAAGCAAATAATAGAATATCGAGGCAATAGAAAGATTTGCAATCAAGCTTAGAACGATTAACAGCAGATATCGCCAGCTCCGGGTCACAATCAAAACAAATAACAAAAGAACGGTTATCGTTAGTACAGCCCTACAGATATTTTTCATCAGTTCCAGCCTGATAAATTCAGAAGTATCATAATACTTGAATAAGAAATAATTTACCGGTAAATCTTTTTCTATTTCCTTAATTTTTTCTTTAATTTTCCTGCTTAGTTGCAACTGGTTTTCGAAGTTTCCAACATAGATAGGAATGGCAATCGTATTTGACCCATTTATACGATAATAAGTTGTTGAGTTCTGTTCCAGATGCCGAAGTGTTACTATATCTTTAAGACGAACGATTCTCTTTCCAACACATTTTACAGGGATATTAAGTAAATCTATATTTCTCGCTTGATAATTACGAAAAACTAAATGTATAACCGTTGTATCAGAGCCTGGCAGAATCTCGTAACCTAACCCGGCTGCATCCGAAATAAAGTACTGCTTGATGGCATTTTGAATATCATTGGCAGTAATTTGCATTTCTTTTAAAAAATCAACATTGTACTCTATAACCCATTCCATGGGTGAAGCGCCATAAACATCTATTCCTTCAACTCCCCTAATCTGTGAAAGTATGGGCAAAATTTTGTTTTCAGCATATTTCTGAATAAGATATGGAGCTGTATTGGCATTTAAAGTGTATACAAATAACAACTTGGAAGATTCCAAGTCAGAGCTTTGTATTGAAATTTGCCGAAAATTAACCTGATCCGGAAGTGTTGGATATACTTGTCGTATTAGGGTAGCTATTTCGAATCTAATAGCATCAGAATTAACCGTCTTGTCAAAATCAATGGATACACTTCCTTTTCCGATAGAAGAAGTAGAAAATATTTTTTTTACACCTCTTACTCTGCTGAATACTCCTTCAAGAACTGATGTTACTTCCTGGTCTATAACCCTTGCTTCTGCCCCTTGCCAGGAATAATTCACAGTAATAGATGGCATAGTATCCGAAGGTTTTAACTTAAAAGGCAACAGGTGGACTAATGCAACGCCCACCAAAACGAGGATAAGAAAAACTATTATAGTTGTGAAAGAAGACAACTTCATAAAAATGATATTTGGTTTCTTTTAATAAAGATCATTAAGAAGCCATTAATCTTCAAACAGCCTTAAACATGACTTTAAAAGGCTAATTATAACTTTTGTCTAATTGACTATTATTGCCTGTTTCTATAAATAGCCCAATACACCAATGGTACAAAAAACAGGCTAACAAAAGTACCAACTATCATACCTCCGATCAATGACAACGATAAAGGTTTTTGAAGGGAAGACCCAATATCATTCCCAAAAAAGAAAGGTACAACAGCAAGTATTGTTATTGCAGCAGTCATCAGAATACCTCCAATACGGAGCAGTCCGCCTTGTTTTATTGACTCCATTAAAGGCATTCCTTTTTTTCTTAATTGATTAATAGTATCTACTTTAATAATAGAATCATTAATAAAAACGCCACAACCTACAATAATTCCAATTCCCGACATAATGTTAAGAGAATTATTAAATAACCATAACAGGAAAAATGCACCCGCTATGTTTGCCGGTATTTCCAGTAATACAATAAATGGTTGTAATAATGATTCGAATTGGGCAGCCAGAATAAAATACAAGAGTAATACAGACACCAGGAGAATTACTCCTAACTCTTTGAACAATCTATTACTATTTGCAAGTGCCCCTGTAAATTGTACATCAGGCATTTGTTTTTCATTTACGAATTCCCTTAACAAATATTTATATTTTTCAGCTTCCTTTTCAGATACTTCATATTTTAAAGGGATATACTCTCCTTGTTGACCTGCCATTATATATTTTAAATCATGTTCGCGGTTTATTTTTGTAAAAGCAGACAGAGGTAGTTCTTCTCTTTTATTATTTTGTACTTTTCGAGAGGCCAGAACGCTGCTTACCATGCGTGAATCCTCACCTAAAACAATAGGCATAAATCGTTGGGAAGAGCGTAATGTGGCAAACTGATTTTCGTTAAAAGCAGTTTTTATTGACTGGCTGACAGTATTATAATCAACACCATATAACAACAATTTTTCCAGATCGATATTTATGACCAATTGCTGTTGCAACGGAATACGGTTAGGATAAACAGCATTAACCCTGGCATCGGCCCGTGCTATAAATGAAAGGATACTATCAGGAGCAAGCTGCCCGGCATTATTAACACTAACTTTTGCAACTAAAGAAGGTTCGTTATTAGAGAATATTCGTTCAAAGATGGTCTCAGGAGGCTGGAAACTTATTTTTGCCAATGGGAAGTGTTGCCGGATCAACGTTCTGATAGTATCTTCAACTATCTTTACATCTTCCTTCCCTTTCATCTTCAGGTACATTTCTGATTGAAAATAATCAAGTCCTTTTTCCCTTCCCAACACAAACTGTTGTTCCCCTATCAGGCAATTGCTCTGTAAAAGATGATGGTTTATTTGATTTATAAGCTGACCTGTTCGCCGTTGGTTTTCATTCAGATGAATATTTTCGTTCCATTCGATATTTACTACCAGTTCAGTCTGCGGCAAAGCAGGGAGTTTCTCTTTTTTAATAACATAAAATAATATAGAATTAGAAGAAATTGTTAGAAAAAATATAATTGTGGTAAGTACTTTATGCCTGAATACCCAACCTACACCACGTTCGTACCATCTTTCCACAGGTTTAGCAATGCTAAGCTTTCGGAGAAAAACAAGCCCCTTTCCACAGCCTTTTTCCCAATTTCGACGAGATGTTTGCTTCGACTTTAAACTTGAGTCAACTGCGGATGAAGAGCGTTTTGTATAAAATAACATAAATAGTACCGGCAATATAGTAATGGCCACAATAAAGGAAGCCCCGTTGCCCAGGGATACACTTACTGCTTCATCATAAAACAGGGCGCCCGCCATTCCACTTAAAAAAATGAGAGGCAAAAAAACAGAACTTGTGGTTAATGTAGACGTAAGCATTGGACGGATTACTTCAGTAGTACCTTTAATGCAGGCTTCACCCAATGGAGCGTCATGGTGGTAATAATGTAAAATATTTTCTATGACAATGATTGAACAGTCGATGATCATACCAAGGCCAAGGGCCAAACCGGCAAGCGAAATGATATTAATGGAAAGGTGGAATAGCTTGAAAAAAAGAAGGCTTATGATGAGTGAAACCGGAACAGTTATAGCAATCAAAACAGGGGCACGAAAATCATTCAGAAAAAGCAACAATATTACAAAACCCATTAAACCTCCCATTAACAAGTCTTGTTTCAGGTTTGAAATTGAAATATCCAGCAAACTGCTTTGGTCCTTTGCGATCTCAAATTGCAGACCAGGATAATCTTCATGGAAACGGCTAAGCAACTTGTTGACTTCTGTTTTGAGATCGGCCATACGCGCATCGGCTTGTTGAATGATGGCCATAGTAATTGCTTGTTTATTTCCGGTAGTAAATAACCCACTGGGTTTTTGCGGACGGACAATAATTTCCGCAATATCTTTTAGCTGTAAAATCTTATTATTAGTACGGATGAAAATATTCCCAATATCAGCAGGGCTTTTCAGGTATGATGTAAAACGGATATAATACTCATAATACCCATCACGTACCATTATGCTACCCGGGCTAATATTACTGCCATTAACAGCCTGTTGTACCTGGTTGAAACTGATATTAAGGCTTTCCATTTTTTGTTTATCGGGTTTTATCAGGATTTCGGAATTGATTGTTCCGCTCATGTCAATCATAGCAACTTGCGATAGTTGCTCTATACGCTTACTAATTACATTTTCACAGAATTCGCTTAACTCCAAAAATTTATCATAATTGGCAGCATTTCCATTTTCACTGTTCTTTAGTGAATCGTCAATCAAACTAATGTTCAGGTAAAATACTGGCAGATCGGTTGCCGATGCTTTTATAACCCTTGGACGTTTCATGTCGCGAGGCAAATAGTTCATGGCAGCATCTGTCTTCTCGTTTACTTCTATAAACGCATAATCAATGGGTGTCCCATAATCAAATGAAAGACGGATTGTACTTTCTCCATCGCGGGTTTCACTATTAATATCGCTCAGGTGAGCTACCTGCATAAGTTGTGCCCGTAATCCCTTAATAATAGAATTTTCAAGTTCGCGCGCTGAACTATTGGGATAACTCACCTGCACTGTTATTTCAGGAATATCAATATCAGGCATCAACGAAATGGGCAATAACCTGTACGACACAATTCCCAGCATCAGAATTGCTATGTACACCATGATAACCGCGATGGGACGTGAAATCAGGAAGCGGACCATTCTTTAAACTTACATTATTAATTTACTCATTACTTAAATCTTTCATTATTTATTACCTCCACTTCCGTATTGTATCCCAAATTTAAGTTCCCCGAAATAATAACTCTCATTCCTGGTTTGAGACCTTCCGCGATTGAATAACTTGTCGTATTCTCATCGCTTATTTTAACATCATTCCATTTGGTAAGATTACCTTCCAATGTGAAAACAACCTCTTTACCTGAACGCATAACAACTGCTTGTTTTGGAACAACCAACCGGTTAGGAAAAGCTTTGCGAACAAGAACACGTACATTCATACCTTCGAATAATGCATTTTTGTTATTAGTTACCTTTGCTTTTAAAGTAACCAGTCCATTCTCATCGACCAGCGGGTTGATTTCGGTAATTACTCCCATTTGTGCAACTGTATCCAGGGCAAATGGCACTACAGATACCAGTTGATTTTCGCTAATGTCACGAAGTTCCGATTCCAAAACCTGAAATTCAGCTTCAAATGTTGTATTATCAACCAAGGTACAGAAGATTTCGGAGCCCGTCATATTTTGCTCCTTGGATTTTAGGTTGCACACTATACCTCGAAAAGGGGCTTTTAATATCGTATTTTGATAATTGTATTCGGCACTTTTCAAGTCGAAAAGGGCATCGATATACCCACTTCTTATCTGGCACATTTTCCATATACCTGGTGGTACACGGGTACTGTCAGAAAATTGATATCCTCGGCCCATAAGTTCATCCTGAAATTCAATTTTTGATTTCTCAATGCCATAGAGTGCTCTCTGTAATTGGTTGTTGTAAAAAATATTATTGAGTACAGCTATAATTGAATCCTTTTCCACAATATCGCCATTCTTCACATTGATTTTTTCAATTATTTCTGACATGCGGAACTTCAAATCGGCCTTGCGGATTGCATAAAGTTTACCATTACAAATAATTTCTTTATAAAATACGCCACCGTGTATGATCATCATTTCTACTTTAGGTTTTTCTTCTATTGTCAGCTTAGCAGTTTTAATTAATCCAACTTTAGGAGCTGATGAATCCTTACACGAAACTATAAGTAGACAAATAGAGAGAATAATGATTGAGTAATGGTTATTAAAAAGTTTATTATTCATTTAATAATTCGTTATATTTTTATAAATTGGAACTGCTATTTTTCATCCAAACTGCAAGTTAAGCTAAAAAACTTAATACATTTTACAATAGAGACTTTACCTTGACCAGAAAGGGTGAAATTATTGTCTCAGTTATTACTTAGATTAAGACTTCGTAAGGATGACTCTATTTGACTGTATTATATAGATCCCTAAGATGCCGTTCTCCGACTTTTTTAGTATTGAATTCCTTCTGCACACAGGGATAAAAGCCTGTTCATTTGTCTGCCTGTGTCGGCTTCCCTATAATCCGGTCCAATCAAAATTAGAGTTTTTATTAGTAATTGATTTAATATAAGTTTCTCTTGGTGTTCTGTAATTAAGGGCTTTATGTGGTCTCATTTCATTGTAATCAGTTACCCACTCTTTTACTTTCGTTCTGACCTCAGAAAGTGATTGAAAAACATATGCGCTAAGCAATTCTTTTCTAATACTGCCATTACATCTTTCAATAAAAGCGTTCTGAGTGGGCTTTCCGGGCTGAATAAAGACTAGTGTGATGTTATTTTGCCGGCAATAATGATCGAGTTTAAATGATATAAATTCAGGTCCGTTGTCAACACGTATCATTTGAGGTAGTCCTCTGGTTTCTTTGAGCTGATCCAGAACTCTTATTACTCTCAAGGCTGGTAATGAAGTGTCCGCTTCAACAGTAAGTACTTCCCTATTAAAGTCATCGATTATGTTTAATAATCTGAACTTTTTGCCATTCCAAAGGCTGTCATTCATAAAATCTATCGACCATACCTGATTTGGTGCCTCAGGCTGCATAAGAGTCTGTTTAGCCCTTGCAGGTAATCTTTTCTTAGCTCTCCTTCTGATATTTAATTGCATTGCTGTATACACTCTGTAAACACGTTTATGATTCCACTGTTGTCCTTGTTTTCTAAGCCTGTAATAACTCATCCAAAAGCCTATAGAAGGATGTTTATCAACAAGCTGGGTTAGTTCCTGGATTATTGTTTCATCATGTTTAATTTTATGTCTGTATCGATATGTTGACCGTGGAAGGCATAATACTTTGCAGGCCTGGCGTTCACTTATCTGGTGTTCTTCTACCAGGCAGTGTGCAACTTCCCTCTTTTTGTCAGGCCTCAGAGCTTTTTTTCTATCGCATCTTTAAAAGCTTCATGCAACAAACTAAGATCTGCATACATTTTTTTCAACCGTGCATTCTCGATTTCAAGTTCCTTCAGCCTTCTTAATTGGTTCGGACTCATTCCACCATACTTACCTTTCCAATTAAAGAATGTTGCATTACTGATACCGTTTACACGACAAATGTCTGCTACTGAAATTCCTTTTTCCTGTTTTGAAAGAATAGAAATAATCTGACTTTCTGTAAATCTTGCTTTCTTCATAATAGGTGTAAAATTAAAGATTATACTCTAATTTTAACTGGACCTACTTTGGGGAAGCCGACACCTGCCTTTAACCGACAAAATCAAATAGGTAGCTATCAGCCTAAAAAACAACCATAGATCCGTATTTTAAACCGTTCTTTCCCCTGACAAGAGCAATCAAAAACCCTTTACTACTTTTTACAGACTGAATGGCTCCACCTTTATAAATTCCCCTGATCAAACATCTGGTACAATTATTATTAAATTCCATTAAATCCTAATAGAATTCCGATAGAGAGATTTGACTATTATTCTTTAGGTGTCTAAAGCTTATTAAAAATCATTTCAATATGCCTGTCATTCATTTGTGTCAATGATCCTTCAGGAAGGATATCATCTGAGATAACACTCAATGTTTCACCTTTCGCGGTTATAGAGTAAACAGTCGTTCTTTTATATTCCTGTTTTGTGCCATTTTTCACAGAAAGAAGCGTTTCAATAACTGTAAAGGATTGTTTATCTATACTCCAAAAGCTTGATATATTAGAAGATTCTGTTTTAGAGTTGTTTTTGACTTCACTTCCAATTTTGTAATTGAATGAACTTATTAAAGGTTTTTTATCTTTTATTTCATGAGTTCTATTTATACTGATATCATTACCCTTTTGAACAATTACTATTGTTGAAGAGAAGATATTTTGCATTATAGTGCTTCTATTTAAGTCTAATTTCCAAGTACCAGAAAAGTCCGCAGGAATTTGGGAGTGCAAATCATATATTCGTGTATTACTATTCCAAATAGAATAAGTGATTTTCCATTCTCCGTTAAATGAACGTTTGAATAAGTTAATTAATTTGCCATTATCATGGAATTCCTTACCACTATTGTTTTCTCTTGCTGATATCGAATAATCACATATCAAAAAGGCGCAATCACCATTAACTCCCAGAGTGCGAATATGGAGGTTTTCTGAAGGGCTATAATAATTAAAATACTCTAAAAACCATTTTCTTAAATTCTCTTTTCCAGAAAATGAAGGTTGATTTGGTGGTAGATAAACTACATCATCACTTACAAAAGATAAAAGATGTTCACTGTCAGTTTTTCGTATAGCTTCTTCGTAATTCATAATCCACCTACGAATAGCATTCATATCTTTTGAATGTTGGTTAATTGTTT
Organism: Bacteroidia bacterium; assembly: GCA_026391555.1. GTDB lineage: Bacteria > Bacteroidota > Bacteroidia > Bacteroidales > VadinHA17 > LD21. Next base: position 15,328 of record JAPLEB010000141.1, read on the forward strand.
GGCACGCTTCAACTAGAAGCAAAACGATTACACTTAGAATGATTTTTTTCATAAGTTCAAATATTTAATGAGACAGGACTAAAGCTAACCAATGATATGAGTATTTATTTTATTTTCATTGTACTAATAAATATATTATCCCCTTCTCCAAGGTCAACACTTTAACCCTCAAAGCCCTCAAGTCAATTCCATAATGAGTGGTTCAATTTGGTTCAGATTATTCAATTTATACATTTAGAATTATTCCAATTCCAATACTGAAAATATATGCATCAATCCGAAAGTATATAGAGAAATAGGGTATTTTCAGGGGTAATTAGGGGAAGGAATAATCAATTATTTGTTCAGTAACGATTGTTTAACTAAAATTGGTTCTACAAAAGCCCAAACGATAATTATAATAGTAATAAGTATTGATAATTTACCAATATAATCACCGTATCTTGTATAGAAAGTAGTCTTATTGTTTAAAAAAATTTCGCCAAAAATCACATTTGGTTTTTTTTCACTTTTTTTAATCATAATATCTCCTCTAGAATTAACAATGGCTATTATCCCATAGTTGGATGAACGGGCAATGTACTTTCTATTTTCCACAGCTCTTACAGTAGTATACATGAGAAAATGAGTTTTTGGTACTTGGCTTTTATACCAACCTTCATTTAGTATTAAGAAAATTACATTTGCTCCTTTTCTCACAATATTGGAAGTATATTCTCCATAATATGACTCTATACAGATTATGGGGGCAATTTTTACATCGTCTACAATAAAAAGATCAGTATCATTCTTTTTTTCTGAGAATCTAAATCCACCTAACGAAGGAATAAATTTCGCTAATGGAGAAAATATTTTTGGGTAAGGTATTCTTTCTTCAAAAGGGGTTAGTTTAGATTTTGTGTGAAATTCTAATTTGTTTCTATTGTAATTTAAGAATAAAGATCCTGAATAAGTAAAATGCCACATATTACTTTCAAGATCATACCTTAAATCAAAAGGATTATCTCTCTTTTGAGTTATAAATTTTTCACTTAATAATATACCAGTATTCAGATATATCTTACACGAGTCGCTAAAATTAATTAAATTATTAATCAATTTATTATCATGGATTTCGTCTAAATAGTTTGTTCCTGTTATTGCATTTTCAGGCCATAATACAAATAGTTCTTTTTTAATATATGGGTAAGTATATCTTGTATAATCATCTAGTAGCATCTCTGGTTTAACCTTGTATTTATATTGAAATACATCCGAATAAGGATTAATAGCTAAGATACTGATTTTATTCTTTCCATCGCTCAGATTATTATACAGATATATAGATATTAAAATGGGTACAATGATTAATAAAAGGATGGCTAAGAAATGTTTGACGTAGATGGCAAATCGTTTCTCCTTGATAATAAATAATTTAAAAATAAGGAAAATACCTATATTTATACTAATAATCCACAAGCTCCCACCATATACACCCGTATATTCATACCATTGCATTAACTTAGGTGAGAAACCAAGGATGTATCCTAATTGATAATATGGGACTAATATATCTAAGTGATTTTGAAGATATTCTATTGAAAGCCATGCAGTAGTAAAAGAAATAAGTTTCAATAAAAAACAACCCTGTAATAATGAGTAAATAACAAAAGGGATAGAACAAAGTAACGAAGCTAAAAAAACAGCAATAAAATAGCCATGTTTATTACAATTATATAACCAAAAAATTGATATGCTAATCCAGAACATTAGCAAAAAAAATGTTATTAAAAAAAAATAAATCATTTTGATTTTACTTTTTTCGAAAATAAATTCTAAGAGCAATAATGGTACAAAAGCAACAAAACAAAAACATAAAAAAGAGTGTTCCCACCAGGTGTAACCCAGTATAATAAAATTTAATAATATTATGATTGAAATTATTATTCGTTTAACTAAAACATTGTTAAACGATATTTGATTTAAGTACATAGTTCTTAGTTATAATTTTATAAAGAGCTAATTATCTGTCTTTAACGATATCTGAAAAAACTTTTCGAATTATTAATAAACAACATTGCTTTATCATGACTTTGAGAAAAATAAAAGATAAACAAACTAATAGTTAATATGAGTTTAAATTTGTAATTCTTCCAAAAATTCATTTAGCAATGATGATTTGTAATTAAGACTTATTTTTCAAAACTTGTAAAACTACTTCCAATTGTGTTGCTAAAATACTTTTCTTCAATTATTTCAATATACTTGCTTGAGAGTACGGGGAATAGGTTATCAGGATAAAATAATTCACTTATAGTACCATCCTCGCTCAAAATAAAAAAATAGGGAGTAATTGATTCATTAGTTACTAGTTTTTTAGAATTATATATAGGACAATTTAATTGCTTTACACTTTTAAAAACGCTAAGGGCTCTCGAATTTTGAAAATTACCAACGACAATAAAGTTTATGTGTTTATCATGAAGTCGATCGTTAATAAGCTTCAAAAGTTCATCAATACATGTTTTACAGTTAAATTCGGAAAAGCGGAATATTAGAACAGGACCCTTACTGATTAGAATACTCTTAGAAATTACGCCGAAGTTTTCATCCCATATGATAGAATCTGCTATTTTACCATTTTCATTTTTCCAATGCAGAATTAAATTCTCTGTAAGTACGTCTTTTTCATTTTTAATAGCTTCATTAATACTGTTTACTTGTTTTAAGGACGTACCTAGTTTTCTAATAATTATTGTTTGATAAATAATTAAACCAAGAGATAGAGTAATCAAAATTATCGAAAAAATTATCTTCTTCATATTATTTTTTATTAATAATTTAGTTTGACTGACAATCAGTCATCAATAGAATTTTATTTACAACCATACCTGTTATTAATTCCATTCTTAATTAAAAATTTGGGGACATATAAATTAATTTTCCCAGAATGTATCTTTTATATAGATAGAGACAATTTAAACTATACTAATATTATTAGTGATCATTCAAAGAAAACTTTACAATAATAATATTATCCATCATTTTGAGGTTTTTAAGATTTACTTTAATAGTATCAAAGAAATCGTTTCGTGATTTATCTAAAGATTCTTCTAATAGTATAGATGGTTCAAAATATCCATAGAAATAATCATCATCTGAATAAAAGATTTGTGGATTAAGTAAGTTCCATTTCCCAAACTTTATTTCATTGGTATTTTTATTAATAAACCCTTCATATGCAACCGCTTTAGGACCAACACAAGAAAAATATATATAATTATTAGTTTCAAAAATATTTTGAACATTCTTAAAATATTCATTTAATAAATAGGCATTATTTTTTCTTGAGGGATTTTTTAAAAAATAATCTATAGGCAGAGTTTTGTTTTTAAAATCTAATTCGAAGGAGATTGAAATAGAATCATTTTTAATTTTGTAAATTACATAACCCCCATCAGTTGGGCGAATATTATAGGTTTCTTGGATACTTCTGTAAAATCGGTTTCCATCCATAGACATAAAGTCATATTTGAAATAATTAGCTTTAATTTTACCATCCTCAATTTTTTGTAGTCTATATTTTTCATCTCCTCTCTTTGAAAGCTGTGGATTACTTTCCCATAAATAATAACTATTACTGTTATAAATTAAGAAATTAGTAGGATTTATTCCGCTAGTTTTAATATTTATGAATGATTTATAATCCCCATTTGAGATATTGTAACTATGAATTATTTTATTGTCAAGTAAATAAATAATATTATCCACTGGCATAAAATCTTTAAGATCCATATACTTTCTGGAACCCTTCCCTTTTTCACCTACTTTAAATAGAAATTTGCCATTATTATCAAATACAATTAGATTAGAATTTCTGTAGTCAGCTAAAAATATTTTGTCTTTCATCACAAATCCTTTAGCCAACTTCCCAATGACAGAACTAGAATTTGTTTCGAGTTGAATAATATTAACTAGTTCAATTCTTTGATACCAATTAAAAACTTTTTCTTCATCCTCAGAATCAATAGTGTAGATCTCGTGTGAATTATTAGTAATTTTTTCTGATTTATGATTGTTATTACAACTAACTAGAATTAATATGACAATTAAGTCAAAAATATTCTTTATAATTTTCATAGTCAAATATTTAATTTATATTACTATTAAAAAGTGTTATGTTAATCTTTAATTGGCAGATTTATCATAATCTATTATAATTATAATATTGGAAAAATCGGACATATAGACCACCCTTAATCGGTTTTGAAAGACCATGCTTCACCGGGTGTAAAAGACCACCCCTAAGTTAACATCCTTTTTTGCTTCATTTTTACCATAATTTCCAGGGTGATTTTACAAAGTTAT
>JAPLEB010000076.1 GCA_026391555.1 Bacteroidia bacterium
GGGAATCTTATTCAACCCGGGCGCTGGATAATTACAGGCATACAGATTGACCTTTTTCATGATAATTAGCATTATAAAATCTTTCAATGTTCCTGTTTTATTGTCAAAACTTGAATCCACTCCAAAAAGTCATAAAAAATGGAAATCTGATCCTTCTGAAAGCCTGTTTCCAAAGCGAGATATTGCTTAGTTAATAATTTCACAATAGCTGTTATAAGAATAACAGTAAAAACAAACAAAATATTATCATTTATCTGAGAAAATACTCCATTGCAAAATAGTTTTAAAACTCCTGATGTTTCGTAATTGGCCATAGCAGGCTAACTTCAGGAATATCTTATATTAAACTCTAATTACTTTCCCCTGTTTATAATCAAATTTTTTCGCATTTTTTCACTATCGTAACACAACAGCAATGGGACTATTTGCATATTGACAGATATGTATAAATACTAATATATTTATCGCATAATTACCAATGAATCATTTAATTCCATGAATTACATTTGACCTAAACAGATATGTATTATTATGCTGGATGTACTATTAAACCAATCTGAAGAAAAACCGCGTATAGTAGGAACAATTGATACTATGATAATCAGCTATTTAATTACAGGAAGAGTCACCGTCGCTCTGTCGATAGGAAGTGTGGAGGTTTTAACTAAAACAGTACTATACTATTTCCACGAAAGACTGTGGGCTCATATTCACAAGATTAAACTAAAACTCTGGATCAAATCGAATGGAAAGCAATATGAAGTTAAAGGAGTTGAGCGATCAGCTATCGGGTAAAACGATTGAAGAGCGCCTCGAAGAGATGGTCTCTCTATTTCGCGGCCGTATAATATTTACAACAAGTTTTGGGATTGAAGATCAGGTTATTATTCATAAGATATTCAGTAATAATCTGGCTATAAAGGTTGTAACACTTGATACCGGAAGATTATTCCCGGAAACGTATAAGGCCTTCTCCCAGACAATAATAAAATACAATAAAAAAATTAACGTCTATTTTCCTGATTATCTGTCCGTTGAAAAGATGGTAACAGAAAAAGGACCGTTTAGTTTCTATGAGTCAGTAGATAACAGGAAGGAGTGTTGCAGGTTTAGAAAGGTTGTTCCTCTTTCCCGAGCCCTGGCTGGTATGGAGTGCTGGATATCGGGGATCAGGGCCGGTCAGTCGGATAATCGGAGCCAGATGAGCGATCTGGAGTACGATGAAGAGAAGAAACTCTTCAAATTTCATCCATTGTTTGACTGGTCCATAGAAGATGTTGAGAACTATGTTAAAGAGAATAATATTCCTTACAATTCTTTACATGACAAAGGATTTGTCAGCATTGGTTGCGAACCATGTACAAGGGCTGTTATTAAGGGCCAGGATTCCCGTTCAGGCAGATGGTGGTGGGAAACTGACAGCCAGAAGGAGTGTGGAGTTCATATTAAATAAGACAAAAGGTGAAAGGAAAAAGGCGAAAGGCGAAAGGAAAAAATAAAAATGAAAAACCAGATTAAGATAAGCGATGAGCACCTGAATGAACTGGAAAACGAGGCAATTTTTGTGATGAGGGAGGTTGCTGCACAGTTCGAGAACAAAGTATTATTATTTTCAGGCGGAAAGGATTCTATTGTTCTCGTCCATCTTGCCAGAAAAGCATTCTGGCCAGCAAAGATCCCTTTCAGCCTCATGCATATTGATACCGGTCATAATTTTGAAGAAACATTAAAGTTCCGCGACGACCTTGCAAAAGAATTCGGAGCTGAACTTATTGTCAGGAAGGTACAGGACTCAATAGATAATGGCAGAGTGGTTGAAGAACAAGGCGTTAATGCAAGTCGCAATAAAGCACAGTCAATAACCCTTCTGGATGCCATTGAGGAACTAAAAATCGATGTGGCCATTGGCGGCGGGCGCCGCGATGAGGAGAAGGCCCGTGCCAAAGAGCGTTTCTTCTCGCACAGAAATGAATTTGGCCAGTGGGACCCTAAAAAACAGCGTCCTGAGCTTTGGAACATCTTTAACGGACGTAAACATGCAGGTGAACATTTCAGAGTTTTTCCTATAAGCAACTGGACAGAACTTGATGTATGGCAATATATCCTGAATGAGAACATTAAACTTCCGGAACTGTATTACACCCACAAGCGAAAAATATTCAACCGCAACGGAGTATATCTTGCCTGGGCTCCTTTCATGAAACTTAAACCGAATGAAAAAGTTTTTGAAACAGATGTCCGTTGCCGGACAATCGGAGATATAACCTGCACAGGGGTAACACTTTCAAAAGCACAATCGCTTGAAGAGATAATTTCTGAGATTGCAGCAACCAGAGTCACCGAAAGAGGGGGAAGATACGATGATAAAAGGTCGGAGGCTGCTATGGAAGATCGGAAGAAGGAGGGGTATTTTTGAAGTGGCTCGTGGTTAGTGGTTAGTGGTCAGTGAATAGTGAATAGTGAATAGTGAATAGTGAATAGTGTATTGTGAATAGTGAATAGTGAATAGTGAAT
>JAPLEB010000150.1 GCA_026391555.1 Bacteroidia bacterium
TCCGCCGACAGGCGGAGTAATGAGGAACCGAGTACGCTTGCGTACGAGCTCACCGAAGGTAATCTCACCTCACATAGAAAAATCAAAGAGCTTATGCGCATTATTCCAGATACTCATTAAAATTTAAATGCGTTGACCCTGCAAGACAAACAATCTTAGTCTTCTCCCGTGAGATCAGGCCTTAATCGGGAAGTCCTTTCAACCGCCTGTTCATGTCTCCATTTATCAATCTCACCTGTATTTCCTGATAAAAGTATATCAGGTACTTTCCATCCCCTGAAATCGGATGGTCTGGTAAATACGGGTGGAGCAAGAAGATCATCCTGGAATGAATCGGAGAGAGCAGATTGTTCATCGGAGATTGCGCCGGGAATTAGCCTTACTATTGCATCGGTAATGGCCGCTGCAGGTAATTCACCGCCTGATAATACATAGTCACCTATGGATATTTCCCTGGTTATCAGATAATCACGTATTCTCTGGTCAACTCCTTTATAATGACCTGCAAGGATTATTATATTGTTTTTCATCGAAAGCTGGTTAGCCATACTCTGACTGAATTTTTCTCCGTCAGGGGAAGTATAGATAATTTCATCATAATTTCTTTCACTTTTAAGCTTTTCAATCGCTTTATAAACGGGCTCAATCATCATTACCATACCTGCACCGCCTCCAAAGGCATAATCATCGACACTTTTATATTTATCAGTGGTGAAATCGCGAAGATTAATAATATTGATCTCAACCAGTTTTTTCTCCTTTGCTCTTTTAACTATAGAATGATTCAGAGGGCTTTCAAGTAATTCAGGCAGAACGGTAATGATATCGATTCTCATTGTTTTTGTTTTGTGTAAAAATACAAATTAATACATTTGCAAAAATTAATACATTTTACATCGCCTGTAATATATAATTTTGCCAATGGAATGTCGACCCGGTTGTGGAGCTTGTTGCATCGCCCTTTCAATATCAACACCAATTCCGGGGATGGCTGATGGCAAACCGGCAGGAGTGAAGTGTATTCATTTGCTCGAGGATTATAAGTGTAATATTTACAATGATACGGGCAAGCCAAAAGTGTGTACAGACTTTAAGGCTGAGACTGAATTCTGTGGTGTCAGCAGGGAAGAAGCTATAAAGATTTTGTATTCTCTTTCAAAGTAACCTTTTAGCTAATGGGCAGAACTATACACTACTTTTCCACCGGTAATAGTGTAATCTGCTTTCGTCTTCATAATTTCATTCTCAGGAATAGTCAGTAAGTCTTTATCAGTAATTACAATATCAGCAAGATAACCTGGTTTGATCATCCCTTTGCGGTTCTCCATGAACTGTGCATAAGCTGAGCCCAGAGTATAATACTTTATAGCCTCTTCCATAGTAATTTTTTGTGCAGGATACCAACCATCACCTTCTTCTCCGGGTCTCTCTTTCCTCGTGACTGCGGCATATAGTCCTTCCATCGGATTAAGTGGTTCTACCTGGTAATCTGTGCCGAAAGCAAGCATTGCGCCTGCATCTATCAGGCTTTTCCATGCATAAGCGCCTTTAGCTCTTACAGCTCCTATACGTTTTTCACAGAATTTTTTATCGGAGATACAGTGTGTTGGCTGCATTGACGGGATCACCCCAAGTTGAGCAAAACGGGGAATATCAGTTGCAAGAAGTGTCTGTGCATGTTCATCCCGGTGACGGCTATCCCTTTTTCCATTCATTTGCTGGGCTTTCTCATAAGCATTCAGCGTCCAGTTATTCCCTTTATCGCCGATTGAATGTACTCCAATCTGAAAACCATATTTATCGGC
>JAPLEB010000031.1 GCA_026391555.1 Bacteroidia bacterium
CCGGAAGTGGGCTGGAACAAATATTCAACCATTAACCTGGAGTACAAGGATCAGATAGTGTGCAAACGAAAAAAATAGAAACCATATTTAATTCATATGAGCAAGAAAGAACAGTATGTAGCAGCAATCGACATCGGAACCACAAAAATTGTGGCAATTGTCGGTAAGAAAAACGAGAATGGGAAAATTGAAATTCTCGGGTTAAGCAAAGCTCTTTCCAAGGGTGTTAAAAGGGGCGTTGTACTGAATATTGAAGAGACAGTCAACGCAATCCAGACAACCGTTGATGATGTACAGAAAAGGTCCGGTATCATGTTCTCGGAAGTGTTTGTCGGTATCGCAGGTCAGCATATTAAAAGTATGAAGAACCGCGGCTATATCATGCGGGAGGCATACGATGATGAGATTAAAAAAGAGGAAGTCTTCAGGCTTATCGAAGATATGCATAAGATACATATCGACATCGGAGAGGAGATAATTCATGTTATCCCTCAGAATTTCATTGTTGATAATGAAACAGGGGTAAAGAACCCCATCGGTATGTGTGGCAGGCGATTGGAAGCCAATTTTCATATCGTGATCGGACAGGTTGCCGCTGCAAAAAATATTGAAAAATGCATAAGAAAAGCAAATCTTACCGTGAAGGATATGATACTGGAACCACTTGCTTCATCCGATGCAGTTCTTACCGAGGATGAAAAAGAGGCAGGAGTGGTATTGGTAGATATTGGAGGAGGAACAACAGATGTAGCGGTATATTATGATAATATTATTCGTCATACTGCAGTGATCCCGTTTGGTGGAAATGTTGTGACAAAAGATATAAAGGAAGGTTGTGCAATACTTCAGAGACATGCTGAACAGCTTAAAATTCAGTACGGTTCAGCACTGGGTGACATTGCCCCTGAAGATAAAGTGGTATCTATACCTGGCATAAGTGGAAGAGAACCAAAAGAAATTTCGTTTAAAAGTCTGGCCTATATAATCCAATCAAGGATGGAAGAGATTATCGATGCAGTGAATTTTGAGGTACAGAATTCTGGTTATGCTGATAAACTTGCAGCCGGCGTTGTAATTACGGGGGGAGGAGCAATGCTGAAGCACCTGCCCCAGTTGATGAAATTCAAAACTGCTATGGATGTAAGGATTGGTCTGCCGAATGAGCATCTTGCCGGATCGGCGAAAAATGAAATTAACCAGCCGATGTACTCAACCAGTGTGGGCCTGATAATGAGGGGCTTCGAATACCTTGAGACATATAAAAAATCATTTAATGCTGGTGTTCAGGAAGAGTTTGTTAAGCCAAAACATGTTGTTGAGGTGCAGCATGAGGAAGAAGAGACAGTGGAAGAAACTTTCAAATCTCCTGTTCAGGAAGAAGATAAAATACCTCTCACAGAAAAGATCAAAAGTATGCTGTCAAGAATGTTTGAGGTTGAAGATCAGTCAATAAAATAATAAAATGTCTTTTCTAAAGAATATGCTGTTCATAATCAATTAAATAATTAAGCTATGTCAGACGATATAATGAACTTTGATCTGCCCGTTGAAAGATCGTCGATTATTAAAGTTTTAGGAATAGGTGGCGGTGGTAATAACGCTGTTAATCACATGTTTGAAAAGGGTATCAGGGATGTTAACTTTGTGGTTTGCAATACTGACCACCAGGCACTTACAAAAAGTCAGGTTCCGATAAAGGTTCAGATTGGTGAATCCCTTACTGAAGGAAGGGGTGCCGGGAGTAAACCTGAGGTCGGCAGGCAGGCAGCCATAGAAAATATCGATAATGTAATGGATGCCTTATCGGGCAATACAAAAATGGTTTTCATAACTACAGGTATGGGAGGTGGTACCGGTACAGGTGCAACACCGGTTATTGCAAAAGCCTGCAAAGATGCAGGTCTGCTTACCATTGCCGTAGTTACAATTCCTTTTAAATCGGAAGGCAAAGTACGTATAAGGCAGGCAATTGACGGCGTTACCGAACTGAAAGATCATGTTGATTCACTTCTGGTTATTAATAATGAGAAACTCAGGGAAATATATGGTAATCAGCCTGTTTCGACTGCTTTTGCAAAAGCCGACGATATTCTGACCACAGCAGTTAAAGGGATAGCCGAGATCATTACCGTTACAGGTTACATAAATGTTGATTTTGCCGATGTGGAAACAGTAATGAAAAACTCAGGAGTTTCCATAATGGGTATGGGGAAAGCTTCTGGAGAAAACCGTGCGATAAAAGCAATCGAAAATGCTCTTTCTTCTCCTTTGTTAAATTCCAATGATGTCACAGGGGCAAACAGTATCCTGATCAATATTTCCTCCGGGATCGGGGAACATGAGATCACTATGGATGAACTGGGTGAAATAACTGATTATATGTACGATGCCGCATCTGATAATGCCTTGATAATAAGGGGTTTATCAAAAGACGAAAACCTTAATGAGGAAATTTCTGTAACAGTAATTGCAACAGGTTTTGAATCAAACAGTATTTTCCAGCCTTATAAGCCCAAAAAGCCCAGCAAAGTCGAATTAATGCCGGGTAAAAATGCAAATCCCAACCGAATTATACCTGAATCCGGCAATGATGTATTTTCTGTTCATTCAAAAGGTAAAAAGTCAATTATTACCGATTTTGAAGAGGAATCCCAGGGAATTATTGATTTCAGTCTTGAACGTAATGAAGAGTTGAATGATCTTAAAAACAGACGAGACGCTGAGATAGAGGAGGAAAATGATAAATCCGAGGCAACTTTAAGAAAAGTGAAGTATATGCAGAATATGGTAAAAAAAGAAGGATTGTCAAATAAAACGATGAAGGAGAACATTGATACTTTTGAAGATGTGCCTGCATACGTAAGAAAAAATCTGGCAATTGGGTTACCGGAAAGTGCATCGGAAAGCAAATTGTCCAAATTCACATTAACCTCGGGCGATAATGACGAACCTGTTTTAAGGGAGAACAATGCCTACCTGAATGATAATGTTGATTAGTATTCAGGATTAACCGGCGAAGTCTCCTGACTTCGCCGTGAGACTTCGCGCAGCTTTTACATCCTTTGCTTTACTTTTGCAACAATCTCTTTCATATTTTCTATATTTGCTCCTGATGAACAGATATATTTCAATAATACTGCTTCTTGCCTTTTCTCCAGGTATATATGCCCAGAAACAGGATACCTTAAAACCGAGAATTTTAAAGCAATGGCATCTATCTCCTGATTTCTCCGAGGAGATAAATAGTCCTATTGATACAGTCTTTTCATTATTCAACAGGTTTAAGATTGCCGATAGGTATTCATCATTTAATGCAAGTATGGGCAATTATGGCCTGCCATTTTATCAGATCAATTTTTTTGACCGGATCACGGACCCCGATAAATTTCTCTATAGCTCTTATTACCCTTTCATGTACGTACCTGACAAGGCAGTATTTATGAATACCCAGGTTCCCTTTACCGAAATTGTATGGACTTTTGCCGGCCCGAAAGAGACTTCCGAACAAACTTTCAGGGTAAGGCATTCACAGAACGTGAACAGGTTTCTAAACTTTGGTCTCATATACGATATTGTGTACAGCCTGGGTCAGTATAACTATCAAAGGGCAGAGAATAAGACCTTTTCTTTCTATTCTTCATATACAGGTGTCAAATATAAACTTTACTTCGCGGCAGGTATAAATAACCTGATATCTTACGAAAATGGTGGAATAACAGACAAAAATGAACTTAGCAAGTTTATTCCCTCCAAGATACGCGACGTCCCTGTAAACCTGGGTGGACTTGACAAGGCAAATAGCATGCTTATGAACCGAAACCTGCTGTTGGTACAGCGATACACCCTGAATAGCAATCCTGTGGACAAAGCTGATAGTGTTCCGCGTAAACGATCGGGTTTTTTTGGATTAAGCGGCACGTTTTCACATATTTTTATGCTGGAAAGCAACGGGAGAACTTACTCAGACGCACGCCCTTCATCAGGCTTTTATGATTCGATCTTCATCAGCAAAACTGTCACGTTTGACTCCCTGTATTCAAGGAGCCTGAAAAATACCGTGAGGTTCGATTTTACTACTGATGAAACCAGAAAATTCAGACTTGGAGGTGGAGTCGGTTTACGAAATGAAATATTCCGCTACAGTCAGATTGTGCCGACCCACGACACAATGTTTGCCGACACAGTTCAATGGAACAGGAGCAATAATGTATTAGTCGGAAGATTATATAACAACATTGGAGATAAGTTTCGTTGGATGGCAACAGGAGAATTGTTTCTGAGCGGATACAGAGCCGGTGATTTCAATCTGAACGGAGAGATATCCAAATCATTCGACTGGAAAAAGGGCAGGGCATCATGGTTGTTAACAGGCGCGATCACTAACAGGCAGCCTTCATTCTGGTATGATCGGTGGGGAAGCAATCATTTTGAATGGCATAATAATTTTAGTAAGGAGTTCAGGATCGATCTGGGATCAGATTTCTCCTATCCGGCCAGGAAGGCTGAACTTAAATTCAATTATGCTATTATCGATAATTATACCGATTTTGGACCCGGTGCAATGCCATCGCAACATTCGGGAGGTCTTTCAGTCGCCGCCATCACTGTTAGAAAAGAGATGAGCGCCTGGAAATTTCATCTCGCTACTGATCTATTGATACAGAAAAGCAGTAATACTGATGTGCTTGACCTTCCATTAGTTACAGTACGTTCAGCAGGGTATTTTGAGCATCTCTTCAGATTTGAACAAACCGGGGGGAGGTTAAATATACAACTTGGTGTTGATGTAACTTATCATACTCTTTATCATTCATATTCCTATATGCCGGCAACAGGCAGGTTTTTCCGGCAGGACCAGGTAAGTAACGGTAATTATCCTTTCCTGAATGTCTTCCTCAATTTTAAGGTGAAAAGAACAAGGGTCTTTATTATGTATGATCATGTAAACTCAGGATTGATGGGTTATGACTATGATATGATCCCTTTTTATCCCATGAATATCAGGATGTTCCGTTATGGGCTTGCCTGGACATTTTATGATTAATAAAATAGTCAGTATGCAGTCATTTAATCGTACCTGATTGCTTTCACAGGTGTGATCCTGCTTATTAATTTTGACGGGACAAGAAGCATAATAATTATCGCGGCTATTGTCCCTGCATTCAGCAATAGAATATGAGCCAGTTCAAGATTAACAGGAACAGTTTTTAAATAATATGAGCTCGGATCGAGCGCGATCACCCCGGTTTTAAGCTGAAGAAATGCAAGCCCGATTCCAATCAGATTACCCCATAATAATCCCTTCCCGATAAGATACGCCGCCTGATATAGAAACACTCTTCGTATTGTAATATCTTCAGAACCAAGCGCTTTAAGAATACCGATCATGTTTGTCTTTTCAAGAATAAGGATAAGCAAGCCTGATATCATGTTAAACCCGGCCACAACCAGCATAAGGAAAATAATAATGATAACATTGATATCCTGAAAATTTAGCCAGTCAAATATCTGGGGATACTTTATCCTGATATTCGTTACCTTAAACTTAGTCTCTTCCTCCGTTATTTTATAGCCGATCGCATCTCTTACTGCGAGGGTCATGGCATCAAGCTTGTCAAAATCATCAATGAATATCTCAAATCCGCTTACCATGTCATCCTGCCATCCGTTAAGACGTTTGATATGCCCGATATCGCAGAAAACGTACATCTTATCAAATTCCTCAAGGCTTGTCTCATATATTCCGGATATTTTGAACTTTCTTACCCTGGGTGGATCCTGGATGAAATGCATGGCAAAAAAATCCCCGGTTTTTATCTTCAGCATATTTGAGATCTTTTTGGAAATTATTACTTTATTTCCAATAGCAGTATCGGTGACTGAAAATACAGAACCATCAACCATGTTGCTGCTGAAGTAACTCCAGTCAAAATCACTCCCGATGCCTTTAAGTACAACGCCCTGGATATCCTCGTCGGTTTTTATGATACCTGCTTTTGTGGCGAATACCTGAAGATGCCTGATCCCAGGAATCTGTTTTATTTTGGGAACAAATTCCTGTGTATCGCTTATAGGCGTAGTTTCGAATGAGATGTTCGAATCGAAATTCATGATCTGTATATGAGACCCGAACCCGACAACTTTCTCCCTGATCTGCTGTTTGAATCCTGTTAGGATCGACACTGCAAGTATCATCACAGCAAGACCCATTGCAATGCCGATTACGGCAATGACATTTATTGGACGTGAAAATGAAGTGCCTTCTCGTCTTCCTTTTATAAGCCTTTGTGCTATGAAATATGGTAAATTCATCAGATTGTTAAGTTTTCAAATTTAAGTAGATTTACAGGAAGAAAAAACTTATCATATGAAAAGGTTTCAATTTGTTCTTCTCACATCAACCATACTTACTTCATATGCTTTTTGTTTTGGTTCCCAAAAGGATCCAATACCTGGATCATACCGGATTGAGCTTTACAGAGATATGATTGAAGGTAAATCAGTTGCTGTGGTTGCAAATCAGACTTCCGTGGTTGGGCAGTCTCATCTTGTTGATAGCCTGTTAAATATTGGCATTAATATCAAAGTCATTTTTGCTCCGGAACATGGATTCAGAAATCTGGCAGATGCCGGAGAAAGAATCGAAAATGGTAAAGACCCCGAAACAGGCATCTCATTAATAAGCCTCTACGGGACTCATCTGAAACCAACCCCTGAAGATCTTTCGGGAATTGATGTTGTAATTTTTGATATCCAGGATGTAGGTGCCCGATTCTATACATATATATCTACACTCCATTATATTCTGGAGTCATGTGCCGAAAATCATGTAAAATGCCTTGTACTTGACAAACCCAATCCGAACGGTTTTTATTTTGACGGGAATATTCTCGATACTGCATACAGCTCTTTTGTTGGTATGGATCCGGTGCCGGTCGTTCATGGAATGACAGTGGGCGAATATGCTCAGATGATCAATGGAGAGGGTTGGCTGAAGGACGGAGTCAAATGCGATCTGGTAGTTATTAAGTGTAAATATTACACTCATAAAACTTTATATACACTTCAGGTTAAACCTTCCCCTAATCTGCCAAACCAAACCTCTGTTTATCTGTATCCTTCCATCTGCTTTTTCGAAGGTACCGTGATCTCGTGCGGAAGAGGCACCTCATTCCCGTTTCAGGTATTTGGCAATCCTGACCTTCCCGACAGAGGTTTTAGCTTTACTCCGGAAAGTGTTCCCGGTGCAAAAAATCCACCTCTTCCGGGGGTGAAATGTTATGGGACTGATTTGAGTGATGCTATTAAAAAGGGAATGGCGCCGAAACCGGAACTTAACCTCGACTGGTTAATAGGTGCATATAATGATTTCCCTCAAAAGGATAAGTTCTTTACTCCCTATTTCGATGTTCTTGCTGGTGGTCCGGTTCTAAGGGAACAGATACAGAATGGGATGAGCGGTAAACAGATACATGCAACATGGAAGGAAGGGCTTGAAAAATTCTCGAAGATAAGGAAGAAATATTTGCTTTATAAATAGAAGTCTTTACGCTGCGCTGTCTTAACGGGCTTCGCCCTGTCTTTACTCTTCGCTGTCTGTCGCTTTGCTCTGTCTTGACAGGCCAACGGCCAAGACTTCAAAAACAGCCCGCAGGGCGTAAAGACCATAAGACCCTTATACCTTCCCAGGGTAAACCTTCAACGCTTCCGCAAGGATCATCATTGCATTCTTAAGATCATCAATTTTCAGGACATAAGCAATGCGTACCTCATTTTTCCCTGATCCTGGAGTTGAGTAGAAACCTGAGGCAGGGGCAACCATAACGGTCTGATTATTATATTCAAACTCCTCAAGGAGCCATTGTGAAAACTTGTCGGCATCATCGACCGGAAGTTTGACAACTGCGTAAAACGCTCCTTTTGGTTTAGGACAATAGACCCCCGGGATTTTATTAAGAGTTTCAACCATAAAATTTCTACGTGCGGTGTATTCCCTGTTTACCTCTTTAAAATACTCATCAGGAGTATCAATCGATGCCTCCCCGGCTATCTGTCCTAAACCGGGAGGGGAGAGACGTGCCTGGGCAAACTTTAGAGCTGTCGAAATAACCTCTTTGTTTTTTGTTATCAGAGCGCCGATCCTAACACCACATTCGCTGTAGCGTTTCGATACCGAATCGAGCATAATGACATTATTCTCAATACCTTCAAGATTCATTGCTGAGAAATGTTCAGCCCCATCATAGCAAAATTCCCGGTAAGCCTCATCAGAGAATAGATACAAATTATATTTCTTTACAATATCTTTCAGCTGAAGAAGTTCTTCCTTCGAATAGAGATACCCTGTCGGATTATTCGGATTGCAGACAATAATACCTTTAGTTTTTGCTGTGATCTTTTTTTCAATCTCTTTAATTGGCGGGAGAGCAAAATCTTCTTTAATATATGATGTTACAGGAACGATTTTGATACCTGCCATAGTTGCAAAACCGTTATAATTGGCATAGAATGGCTCCGGAGTGATAACTTCTTCTCCGGGATTTACGCAAACCATGAAAGCAAATAATACAGCTTCCGATCCGCCTGTTGTAATCAGCATTTCGGTATGGTCGACATTAATTCCCTTTTTCAGATAATATGCTGCCAGCTTTCGGCGGTACGATTCGTTGCCAGCTGAGTGGCTGTATTCTATTACTTTCAGATCAATATTTCGGATTGCATTCAGTGCTACTTCAGGAGTTGGGATATCAGGTTGGCCGATATTAAGATGATAGACTTTTCTCCCTTTACGTTTCGCTTCTTCAGAATATGGAACAAGCTTTCTAATTGGTGATGACGGCATCGCTTTGCCTTTATCTGATATTGCGGGCATATTATAATCGTTTTATGTTTCTAATTCTCATAATCAAGACAAAAGTAAACAATTTGAATAATTGAATTCCTGATTTTAAACATTCATTCAGATTAATTTAATTAGTGACATTTAACCTGCGGCTCGGTTCGTCGCGGAGTTTACCCCGTGAAGCGGGACTCCTCAACTTGTGACTTTTGTCTTTACAGAAGTTCATGAACGGCGAAGCCCTCAACGAAGTTAATTAAACAGACTAAAACAGAATTGAATCCCCGCGAGCGCATTGGCTTCGCCGAGCTCGTAAACTCGGTTCTCTGTTGCTTGCTGCGAAGAGCTTCAATAGAAGAAAAACTAGTTATTATCAACCAGCAGCGCGCAGGAAATTTTAGCTATTTCACGGCAATATTCGAAATTACAATTGTCAACAATATCATTAGGTGTGTGGTAATTAGGATCTGAAGCGTTTGCAAAGAAAAAAAGAGCCATGAATCCATTGACGGAATATGGATAACTGTCGCTCTGCTTGTTATATGTATTGACATTAACATGATTAAGGACAGTATACTTACGGGTAATATCCTCAGCCTTGTATCTCAGGTTGTGTGAATTATCATAATCCATTATATCTACATACCAGTTAGTTTTATCACTTGTTGGTTCGTAAGCAATCATATCATTATTTAGCATCATCTTAATTTTCTCACTATTGAGTTTTGATTTACCCGAAAAGTCGTAGCTGCCAAGAAGGCCCAGCTCTTCAGCCCCAAAAGCAATAAATTTAATTGTGTTCCGCGGAGAATAGTTATTTTTCTTCATCACTCTCGCAATTTCAAGACCAGCAGCAACTCCGCTGGCATTATCATTAGCTCCGTAACCTGATGTGAATGGATCTCCCGTGCCTGATTTGAGCATATTGTCATAATGGCCTCCAAGGATACACACTGAATCAGGATTTGTACTTCCTTCAAGAGTGGCAACAACATTATACTGCCATTGTTGATAGTTTACATTTCCGTATAGTTTGTTGATCATAAAAGAATCGATCCTGGCATCTGCATATCCCATCATAATAAACCTCTTTTTAATTTTCAGGGCAACATCCCTGTGTTTGTCCGATAATGCAAATCGTGTCCCCATGCCCTGCATCCAGGTAACTAAAGATTCAAGTGTGTCTGAACTGATTTCATCATTCAGCTTATTGGTTATTGCTTCTTTTCTAACTTTCTCAGAATCTTCATCCTTAGTACAAGTTGTTATGAATAGGGTTAATCCGGACAGGAAGAAAAGAAACATTATTGATCGATTATTCTTCATGGTTTCAAATTCATTAGTTTGAGATTGATAATAAGGTCCGGTTGGACGGAAGCGCAACTCTTTTTACTTTTACATTCAGCTAATGTAATGAATTTTTTTAATTTTGCAGTTCATTTTATGGATAGAATCATCAATAAATATGGACATTCCTTCAAAATTTGAACACGGGAAAGCTGAGAGCAGGTGGTACAATTACTGGATGGACCATGGATTTTTCAAAAGCACCCCCGACGAGAGAGAGCCTTATACAGTTGTTATTCCACCACCCAATGTCACGGGAGTACTTCACATGGGACACATGCTTAACAATACTATTCAGGATGTGCTGGTGCGCAGGGCAAGGATGCAGGATAAAAATGCCTGCTGGGTGCCGGGAACAGACCATGCATCAATTGCCACAGAAGCAAAGGTAGTTGCGAAGCTTAAGGCGGAAGGTATTGAAAAACTTAACCTTTCAAGGGAAGAATTCCTCGATCATGCCTGGGAATGGACTCATAAGCATGGCGGTATAATTCTTGAACAGCTTAAACGACTTGGAGCTTCATGCGACTGGGATCGTACTCTTTTTACCATGGATGAAAAGCGATATGATTCGGTTATTAAGGTTTTCGTCGATCTATTCAATAAAGAACTTATTTACAGAGGTGTAAGGATGGTTAACTGGGATCCGCAGGCCATGACTGCTGTTTCGGATGAGGAGGTTATTTATACCGAAGAAAAATCAAAACTCTATTACGTTCGTTATAAGATAGTTGGAGAGGATGGGTATGTGATGGTTGCAACAACACGTCCCGAGACGATACTTGGAGATACAGCCGTATGTGCAAATCCGGATGATGAGCGATATAAACACCTTACAGGGAAAAAAGTTATCGTGCCTATGGTGAACCGGGAGGTTCCGTTTATTTTTGACAGTTATGTTGATCCGGAGTTCGGTACTGGGTGCCTCAAGATTACTCCGGCACACGATATTAACGACTACGAGATCGGCCTCAGACATAAGTTATCCTCAATAGATGTATTTAATGAGGATGGAACCATGAGCACACGGGCCGGTTTATTTGTTGGAGCTGACAGGTTTAAAGCAAAAGAACTTGCTGAAAAGGAACTTCAGAAAAGCGGAGATCTGGTTAAGGTTGAAGATTATAATAATAAAATAGGCCGTTCGGAACGTACAAATGCAGTCATTGAACCGAGGCTCTCACTTCAGTGGTTCATGAAGATGAAGGCGTTGTCGCAACCTGCATTGGATGCCGTTTTAAATGATGATGTTCATATTTATCCTGCAAAATTTAAAAATCTTTACCGGCACTGGATGGAGAACGTGCGCGACTGGTGCATCAGCCGTCAGTTGTGGTGGGGCCACAGGATACCTGCATGGTACTTTGATAATAACGAATTTGTTGTTGCGGAGAATATTTCCGGAGCCCTTGAACTGGCAAGAAAAAAGAGCGGGAAACCTACTTTAAAAGAGACTGATTTACGACAGGATGATGATGTTCTGGATACATGGTTCTCTTCCTGGCTTTGGCCGATAACATCATTTGATGGTATTAATGATCCGGAGAATGAAGACATAAAATACTATTATCCTACAAACGATCTTATTACGGCTCCGGACATCCTTTTTTTCTGGATTGCCCGTATGATTATTGCCGGTTATGAGTTCCGGGGACAAAAGCCATTCGACAATGTATATCTTACTGGTCTGGTTCGCGACAAGCAAAGGAGGAAGATGTCCAAATCGCTGGGTAACTCTCCCGATCCAATCGACCTGATAGAAAAATATGGTGCAGATGGCGTAAGGGTGGGGATGCTATTATGTTCCCCGGCAGGTAACGATGTTCTTTATGAAGACAGTCTGCCTGAGCAGGGTCGTAATTTTGCAAATAAAATCTGGAATGCTTTCAGACTTGTAAAGAGTTGGAAAGTTGACGATGAGATCGAACAGCCTGATTCATCGAAGGTTGCTGTGAAGTGGATGGATGAGGTTATGAAAAGATCGATAAATGAAATTGATATAAACTTCAAAAAATTCAGGATTTCGGAAGCTTTGATGATCACGTACAAATTGTTCTGGGATGAGTTCTCGGGTTGGTATCTCGAGATCATAAAACCTGAATATCAAAAGCCTATTGACAGAATTACCTTTGATGCCACGGTCTCTGTTTTTGATAAGCTTTTAAAGGTAATGCATCCTTTTATGCCATTCATTACAGAGGAGATATGGCAATTGCTTCTTGAAAGGAAGGATGGTGAAAGTATTATGGTGACCAGGATGCCCGAAGCTAATAAATTCAACAAGGTTGTGATTGCCGGCTTTGAATCTGTTAAGGAAACTATAAGTGCAATAAGAACTGTAAGGAAAAATAAGGATATTCCAAATAGAGAGAAGCTTGAGCTTCTGATCCGCTCGGATAAGGAAAGTTTTGATATTGAGTTTCTTCCGGTAATCAGGAAACTTTGTAATTTATCGGGAGTATCATTTGTTTCTGAGAAGCAGGAAGGGGCTGCATCATTTATGGTAAGAACGACTGAGTATTTTATACCGTTTGGTGGCAAACTGGATGTTGAAGGTGAACTTGCAAAGATTCAGGAGGATCTGGATCATAACAGGGGATTTCTTGTCTCTGTAATGAAAAAGCTTGAAAATGAGCGCTTTGTTCAGAATGCTCCATCCAATGTTCTGAAGTTGGAAAGAAAGAAAAAGAGTGATGCGGAGATGAAGATAAAGTCATTGGAGGAAAGAATGAAGGAATTAGGAATTAGGAATTAGGGATTAGGAATTACAAAAAAGATCTGCATTCCACTAACCACTACCTAAGGCATTAGCTTCCTGACGAAATAATTCTGATCAACAAGGACGAGTTCCCAGTCGTTATTCAGTATAAGCAGCCATCCTTCACCCGAAATATGCTTTTTATCTTCTTTAAATCCTTTTGCCGTAATCCGGAGATATTTATAATTATTAGAAACAAGACAACCGCCTTTATCAACTGCAAGTTTACCCCAGTTATCTGACACCCTCATTGAATTGTAAAGGGTACCCAGGGTATCGAGTGAATGAATATCTTCCGGTTCAAAGTCAAAATATGGACTTTCAAGTTCAAGGAACACTACCGGCTTTTCTGTGAAAGTGCTGGTCTGTTTATGTATTCTCTCTTTAATATCTGACAAGCGTTCTTCCTCTTCTTTATTAATAGCATCAATATCATAATTTACTGCCAGGCTTCCTGCCACATCTCTGCATATTACCGGCAGTTCGATATTATATAGTTCTATTACTGCATTTCCCAGGTCAAAATTATCTGTCTGAATTTTTTTAAAATCAAATCCTTTCTCATTAAGAAGCGAGACATACAGTGCACCATGAATAAACCCGTATGACCTCGCGTATGATTGCATTGAGTAAATCCTGTCAAGATTTTCGAAAAGTCTTGTTTTGTATTCCTCAATTGAATTAGTGCAAAGCAGTGTATATGTAAATGTTGCAAGGCCTTCATAGGTCTCGAACCGGTTTTTATCATTGGCATATTTTTGATAAAGCTCCCTGTTTGACCCTTTGAAGATGAGTGCATCCCTTATTGCAAGTTGACGTTCTTCTCCTTCAGAATTGAGCGCTTTCCGCAAAGCTTTCCATTCAAGTTTGATCCATAGCCTTGCTTCCTTTTCATCCATGTTAGTTGAATTAAAGTCTGCTGAAGTGATTCCTTCAGTCTCCTGGAAGCGATGAAACATACTATGAATTGCCCGGGTTTTTATCCTGAAGGAATCTTCTTCGTTTGGGAGGGGAGTCATTGCAAAAAGGGTTCCTCCAAATTTCATAGGAGCATTATTTATTATGAGTTCTTTAGGATATAAACCGGTATAAATACCATCCTTCCCTTTTAAAAGACCTTCGTTATCGGGCTGATTTGCAACAATTCTACGGCTTGTACGGTCGATAAACATTATTGGGCACAAAAGATTTTTCCCCCAGAGTTTGCCATTGTCGCGGTTGCAGATATCTTCAATACTTTTAAAGTATTGGGATGCTTTTTCAAGTGTAAAGTAAGTTTCAGTATTTTCTCCTTTACAGCTTATAAGAAACAGGATGACGGGGAAAAAAATCCATTTTTTCATTTCGGCCGGTTTGTCGCCCCGAAAGTAATGAAAAAAAATTGATAATAGTAAAAGCGTGTCAGGCAGTTTCTTCATTGCAGCTAAAAGCGGCAGGTTCCTTAAAATGCATATACTACATCGCTTTAAGACTCATATCGAGACTTTTGATATGATGTGTGAGTGCACCTACAGAAATGAAATCAACGCCACATTCTGCATAAGATCTGATAGTGGAAAGTGTGATTCCGCCGGACGATTCTGTTTCAAACCTTCCTGATATTTCTCTGACAGCAGAAAGTGTATCTTTTACACTAAAATTATCGAGCATTATGCGATCAACTCCTCCGACTGAAAGTATTTTTTTTACATCCTCAAGGCTCCTTGCTTCAATTTCAACCTTAAGGTTCATATTATTTTTCTTAAGATACTCTTTTGTCTTGATTATTGCTTTCTCAATTCCCCCGGCATAATCGATATGATTATCTTTAAGCATAATCATATCAGATAATCCCATTCTGTGATTCATCCCGCCACCGATCCTTACAGCCTCTTTTTCAAGAAATCTTAATCCCGGGGTGGTCTTTCGTGTATCAAGAATTTTGGTTTTCAACCCTTTGAGCTGACTTACATATTCCCGGGTGCTTGTCGCAATTCCGCTCATCCTCTGTATAATATTCAGAACAAGGCGTTCCGACTTCAGAATTGATTGCAGGTGGCCCGAAAGGTAGAAAGCAATATCTCCGGGAACAACCCCGTCTCCGTCTTCTAATAGAACAACAAATTTCAAATTTTTATCAATTGTGGAGAAAAGCTCCCCTGCAACCCTTATGCCTGCAAGTAACCCTTTCTCTTTAATAAGGAGTTTTGCTTTCCCGTTTGTCTCTTCAGGTATGCATGCGAGTGATGAATGATCACCATCACCTAAATCCTCAGCGAGGCTTCTTAAGATGAATTCCCTGAGAATCCTATTTTCCATTGTCAGGCTTAATACGTATCTGATAGATAAGCAACTGCTGGTCAACTTTTTTAAGAAGAAAATAGACGCGGAAGTCTCCTTTCTCTGTCTTAAGATTGCCTATGGCATATTGAGCATCGTTTTTAGCGCCCTGATGACGTATAGTAAAATCCTTAGTCTGGTATTCATTAAAAAAATCTTTGAGAATTGTTTCAGCCACATTCTTTTTGTAGAAATCCTCCTTGTCGAGAAGAAGAAGTTCAATTGTAGAATTCATGTATTTCGATAATTCAGCAGCATTACCGGCTTTAATGGCTATTGAAATTCCTCCGGGTATTTTAGCCTGTTCCTGTACTGTGGCAGCGAGACTGCTGAAAGCTATCAATACCACAGGAATAATATTTACGGATTTCATTTCATTTCAGTTTAAATATTGGCGACTTTTTAATCAATGCATTACAAATTTAATACTAATTTGATTATGAAAGAGCTATTCTTGCTAATCATATAGAATTTCTTTGAGCAACTTTATGACTTTGTGCCTCGTTATAAATTGTTATTTTTGTAAATATCGGTATGTTAAGTTATGAAACAAAGGTGAAGCACTTTTTATGAAGATCGCTTTATTGCAAACTGGAAAAACGACAGATAAGCAAATTGCAGGGGTGGCTGATCTTTATTCCACCCGTATAAACAGATACTCGGCTTTTGAAATCATTACTCTGCCTGATGTAAAGAATGCCGGGAACATGTCGGTTCCGGAGCAAAAGGTAAAAGAAGGGAAGAAAATTATTCAGTCGATAAGCAGTGATGACTATGTTATATTGCTTGATGAGAGAGGCAGGGAGCACAGAACGGTTGAATTTTCAGTATTACTTGAAAAGCTGTTTATGATTCCGAAAAAACGTATTTTATTTGTTATAGGTGGTCCATGGGGCTTTTCAGATGAGGTTTACAACAGAGCTGATTTTAAAATGTCTCTCTCAAAAATGACCTTCCCTCACCAGCTGGTACGATTATTGTTTCTTGAACAACTTTACAGGGTATTTACAATTATTAAAGGGGAACCCTACCACCATGAATAAGACATAAATATCATATTATGAGAGGGAACCATTATAGGATATTTCTTGTCATTCTGACTGTTATGCTGATATTGATGGCAATAGCGGCAGAATCGGTTTATTTCAGCG
This sequence comes from Bacteroidia bacterium, assembly GCA_026391555.1. Classification (GTDB taxonomy): domain Bacteria; phylum Bacteroidota; class Bacteroidia; order Bacteroidales; family VadinHA17; genus LD21. The sequence goes on from JAPLEB010000031.1 coordinate 16,415, forward strand.
ATTTTGAGTATCGCTTCAGGACCAAAATGTTCAATAAAACCCTCGCCGCGAAAGAGAAAATCATGGAGGATTGCCTTAATGCCATGAAACCTATTTTGGCGAGGGAGGATCATCACGGATCGATTTCAGAGAATAATCTCTTTTCAGTTGCAGAGCAGAATAAGATAACCATTCTTGAATATATTGATAATAAGCTTGTTTATTGGTCGGACAATGGGTTTGATGTGCCTCCGTTTCTTGTCGACTCACTGTATGGAAAGCCATTAGTCTTTTTGCAGAACGGTTGGTTTATCACCAAAACAGTTCAGGCCGGTAATGAAACAATAGTTGGTCTGCTCAGGTTACGGACTGATTACAGTTTTGAAAATAGCATCATTAAAAGCGGGTTCGAAAAGGAATATGGAATTTCAGGAAACGTCATTTTTAGTAAAGAAAAAGATGCATCTGAGTTTCATATTTTCGACAGAGAAGGCGATTTCCTTTTTTCCCTCACTTTTCCGGAAGTCAGGGAGAATACTTATTTTATTCTCATCCCTTTATGTTTATGGACATTTGCATTTATTCTGATTATTCTTCTTTCTCTCGAACTGACTAAATTATTGGTTAGTATTGGAAGAAACCGGCTTGCAGCCGGTTTTGTCCTGTCAATTTTTACTTTGATTTATATTCTTATTCTCTTCACCGGAAAGCCTTCTGTGCTGTTTCAGACGGAACTTTTTTCACCATACAGGTTTTTTTTGAACAAGGCTATCCCATCATTGGGTCACCTTGTATTGCTCAGTATTCTTGCGGCAGCTTTTTCAAATGTTATTTACAGACATTTTCCACTTCAGGAGAGGCAGGGGGGTAAAGCGGTAAATGACTATTTGTTTCTTACAATTTTACTGATCGCGGGAGCTCTGATATTTAGTTTATATCACTTGGTTTTCAGTCAACTGATTTCTACTTCCAATATCAACTTTGAAACTTATAAAGTACTGGAACTAAATATATTCAGTGTTGGAGGATTTGCATCAGCCATCTTGCTTTTGCTGGTTCCGGTGCTCTTCCTCTTAAAAGTTTTTCAAAGTGTTAAAGTATTCAGGGCAGAAGTAATTATTTTTTCAATTGCCACATCACTGGTTGTTCCGGTAGCCATTTATTACCATGATCCGGGCACTTTAATTCCTCTGGCAGTTTTTTATTGTGTTCTGGTGGGAAGTATTTGGATAACAGTGAAAAGTGGGGTTGGATTATTTAATATGATTGTTATTTTTTCTCTGATTTCCAGTGTTTATTATCTCTATTTTATTACAATTCTTTCTGAAGAAAAGACAACGGAGAATCTTAAAATTCAGGAAGTCTCTTTTTCTACTGAAAATGACCCTGAAGCTGAGCATCTTTTACTTGATTTATGGCCGGTGATTTCTAATGACACTGCCCTTAATAAAATGATGAAGAGTGGATTTTTCGAACAGGATTTTGATAAAATTTCAAACTACGTACATGAAACTTATTTTAGCGGATATCTGGGCAATTTTAATTATAGTATAGTCCTATGCCGTAATGATGATCCTTTACGGATTGCTCCCGGCAATGAAATTTCTGAAAACTGTTTTAATTTTTTTGATGAACGAATAAAGATGGATGGTCATAAATTGACCGGCACAGATTTTTATTTTATTGATAACCAGGGAGGAAGATCATATTATCTGGGTAGATTGTATTTTAAAACAGAAAAAAATACTACAAATGGATTGTTCATAGAGCTATATAGCGACGTTAATTTATTCCAGCCGGGTTATTCTGAGTTGCTACTTGATAAAAAATACCATGGATATGCAGGGCTGAAGGATTACTCTTTTGCTAAATATATTAACGGTGAAATGGTTCTGAGAACAGGTGAATTCCCTTATGATAAAACTGATGCTGAATATGTCGGTAAAATTTCAGATTACAGTATTTTCAGGACGGAAGGATTTAAACATGTTCTTTATAAGAATGGAAATGCGACCGTGGTAATAACCAGACCAGACCTGACTTCAGGCGATATAATCATCTCTTTTGCGTACCTCTTTGCATTCATTCTTCTCTTTTCAGGCATGTTCATTATGATTATAAGACGGCCGGTTGTAAGAAGTCTGAATATTTTTAATTTCCGCCAGAAGTTACAGCTCTCATACATTGGAATCCTGTTATTCTCTTTTGTATTAATTGGAATTGTTGTTGCCTTTTTAACTATCGGCCAATACCAGGCGAAACATCATGAAAATATAAAGGAAAAGCTTAACTCAGTTTTTTATGAACTCGATAATATGCTTTCGATGGAAAAACATCTTTCGTCTGACTGGAGAAACAGTAGTTATGCATCATTAAATGAGTTGCTTATAAAACTTTCTAATGTTTTCAATACCGATATTAATCTTTATGATCTGAATGGATTTCTCATTGCCACCTCACGGCAGGAGATTTTTTATCGCGATCTGACAAGCCAGCGAATAAATAATATGGCACTGATAAACCTGGCACACCTTACAAAAAGTGAATACTTTCAGAAGGAGAAGATAGGTTCTCTTGAATATATTTCAGCCTATGTGCCTTTTTTCGGTTCAGACAACAATGTACTGGCATATCTGAATTTACCCTATTTCAGGATGCAAAGCGTTATGGCCAGAGAGATATCAAACCTGATAGTTGCTGTTATTAATTTCACACTACTTCTAGTTTTAATTACTATGAGTCTTGCAGTATTTATCAGCGGACGGCTCACTTCTCCGCTTTCGATGCTCAGTGATGGACTGGCTTCTGTTGTTGTTGGCAGGAAAAGTGAACATCTCACATATAAAGGTAATGACGAAATAGGTGAACTTGTTAAACAATACAACAGGATGGTTGATGAGATTGAAGATAGTACCCACAAGCTGGCCAATTCCGAAAGAGAGTATGCCTGGAGAGAAATGGCCAAGCAGATTGCCCACGAGATAAAGAATCCGCTTACCCCGATGAAACTTAATGTGCAACAACTATTTAAGTCGTGGAAGGATAAAGCTCCCGGATTTGACAAGAAGCTGGAGCGATTTACCAATAACCAGATTGAATACATTGATAATCTTTCTTCTATTGCTTCTTCCTTTTCAGCGTTCGCGAAAATGCCCGAAACCAATCCCGGGGAGGTTAATCTGTTAGACCAGATAAAAATAACTCTTGAACTTTTTAAAGATACCGGTAATGTTACCTTCCATGTAAAATGGCCCCGTGAAAGTAAGGTTATTATTTATGCTGATAAAGAGCATCTTAACGGAGTATTTTCAAATCTTATCAAGAATGGTATACAGTCCATTCCTCCGGGGCGCGAGGGGCTTATTAAAGTTAACCTTGATGTCAGAAGCGATAAAGTTGTTGTTTCAATTTCTGATAATGGAACAGGCATACCTGAAGATTTGCAGAGGAAGCTATTCACCCCCAATTTTACTACCAAATCGTCGGGTATGGGATTGGGTTTATCGATTGTAAAGAAATATGTTGAAAGTGCAAACGGCAGAATATGGTTTGATTCAGTGGCTGATAAAGGTTCTGTTTTTTATGTTGAATTACCACTTATGTACACTGTTGAAAAATTAGGATAAGCGCCACCGTACTTATCAATTGACATTGAATTATTCAATATAATGGTTATATTAGCGGGTCATATCTGGTTTTAATGATAGGAAGGTCGTATAGCAATATAATAAAAACATTTTTAAGTCTGTTAATCCTTTCCGGGTTAACTGTTTCTCTCTTTTCCCAGGATAAGCAAATAAGTGGTGTAGTAAATGTTTACAGACGAGTGGATGCAATCGGCCCGGGTTTAGATAATGTTACTCTGAACAATGTTGATTCTATCTCTCCCGGCGATACGGTTCTGCTTATTCAGATGCAGGGGGTTGAAATTGTTACTGACCAGAATGCATATGGAGGTGGGGTGCAGGATACAATAGGAAAACCGGGAGGGTATGAATTTCTTTTAGTGCAATTGGTAAATTCAGTAACAAACAAAGTTGTTTTCAGAAATAATCTTCTGAACACTTATGACATAAAAGGTAGTGTTCAGCTTGTAAGAGTTCCTTATTATAATTCAGCAACTGTTACCGGCATGCTTACAGCCAAATCATGGGACAATATTGAAAAAACCGGTGGCGTTCTGACAATGATACTGGGACGAAAGCTTAAATTAAATGCAGAAATTGATGTATCTGGTAAAGGATTTTTGGGTGGGAAAGATACAATAGGTATTGGAGAATGTGTAATGACCAATCCAACGGACAACAATCATGATTCGTATCCGCGAACATGGTTAAATGCCGGTTATAAAGGTGAAGGTCTTGCAATTCATGATCAGTTTGGAACTCTTTTAGCGCCACTTCATATGAAAGGACAAGGGATCAATTTTACAGGTGGCGGCGGTGGTAACGGTAAATATTCCGGTGGCGGCGGAGGGTCAAACAGGGGAAAAGGGGGTGATGGCACCTTCGAGAAAAATTTGGGAGTCGGATCTTGTCCGAACTTCCAACCCGGTGCTTATGGAGGAACCACGGTTAAAGCTACCGTAATTTTAAATGGAATTTTTTTTGGCGGAGGTGGTGGCGCATCGACACATGCTGTAGGCTCGACGGGATCATCAGGCGGAAATGGAGGGGGGATTGTTATAATCATTGCTGATACAATATCAGGAAACAGTAAATCTATCAAAGCGGATGGAGCAACTGCCGGAAATGCAATATCAGATGCCGGTGCCGGTGGCGGAGGAGCAGGTGGTTCTGTAGTTCTATCTTTACAAAGTTTTTCAAATGTTTCCACAGACTCACTGAAAATTTCGGTAAAGGGAGGTAACGGAGGTACTAATGCGGGTGGATTCGGAACCGGCGGCGGCGGTGGCGGCGGTTTATTATGGGTCAGCACAGCCGCGATCCCGGGTAAAGTTCCGGTTAAATATAATTATGGAATTCCAGGCCCATCATCAGAAGGTAATGGCGAAATAAAATACACTTTTAGCCCCAAACTTAATGGATTTCTTTTTAATTCAATCCGTTCCGCAGTAACAGGCAATCAGGTTGATTCGATATGTTCAAATGTTACTTTTGGACAAATAACCGGGACTAAGCCGTTAGGAGGTGTAGCTCCTCATTCATACTTGTGGCAGAGTAGTACTACTTCTGAATTTTTTGGGTACGCCACAGCTTCAGGAATAAGTGATGGCCAGAATTATTTCCCCGGAATACTAACTCAAAGTACATGGTTCAGAAGAGTTGTTAAAGATAGTGGAGGTACAATATTGACAGATACCAGTAAAGCTGTCAGAATAATTGTACAGCCTTTTATAAAAAATAATATTGTTGGGAATCCTGATACGATCTGCTTCAGTGGGGATCCTCAGTTAATACAACAACTTGTACCTGCTCTGATAGTCCCAACTACAAAACATCTTATTTTTAACTGGCAGGACAGCACCAGCTCAAATATATGGGGTTCTCCGGTTGCCTTATCAGAGAATTATGATCCGCCGTCCGGGCTAGGTAAGACTACCTGGTACAGGCGTACTGTAACCTCCGGAAGATGTGTTGATTCCACCGCTATTGTTAAGATTACAGTTCTTCCTTCCATAACTAATGATTCAATTCTTTCTCTGCCGCAGGATATATGTTTTGGATCAACATTTACCGATCTTATAGCTACAACTGCCGCCACAACTCCAGCCATGGCGGGAGGCGATAATTTATATAGATTCAAATGGGAAAGTAATATCAACGGTTTGGGGTGGGGCACTGCACCAGGGGTTAGCAACGGAGCCGGTTACAACCCTGCAGAGCTTCCTTCGAAGTCCCCGATGAATGAATATTATTTCAGACGTGTTGTGTCCTCAGGAATACATGATGTTTGTGTGGATACAAGTAAATCGGTTCTCCTGAAAGATTTTCCGGTTATTACAAATAATACGATCACTGCAAACCGGACCATTTGTTCCGGATCAACCCCAGCTAAACTTATCGGATCCACTCCTCTTAATGGGAATGGAATTTATACATTTACATGGCAGGACAGTTCTAAAGCTCATACATGGACTATTATAACAGGAGCTTCGCTTTCTGATTATCAACCGGCTGGCTTAACTGATACTACCAGTTACAGGCGAATTGTAAACTCTTCAGCCTGTATAGATATTAGTAAATCAATTACAATTATTGTACATAAACCAATTTTGAATAACAACATAACTTTACTTGCAGGAGGTCTTATTGATACAACTATCTGCAATGGACAGGTGCCACATCTGCTAAAAAGCACAGTTGCTACCGGAGGGACAAATATTCCAGGGAGTTATTTTTACCAGTGGAAATTTTCGACTGATAATATTACTTTTAGCCCTGTTCCTGCAGGGGGCACATTAGTTAATTTTACGCCACCTGCACTGACAACAACCACATATTATAAACGGGAGGTTACATCAGGGGCCTGCACTGTAATAAGCAGTTCAACTATTAAAGTAACAGTTCTTCCGCTTATAACTAACAATATCATTTCGACCAATCAAACAGTATGTTACAACACTCAACCTG
>JAPLEB010000038.1 GCA_026391555.1 Bacteroidia bacterium
GAAGAAAAAACACTTTTCAGGCAACAATATCCAATTAAATCTGATAATCCGAAGTTTGCAAAAGACATCGATGCCGTACAACTCTGGAGCAAGATAATTCATAACGCTTGGAAGTCAGCAGAGCCTGGTGTATTATTCTGGGATACAATAATCAGAGAGAGTGTTCCCGATTGTTATGCCGATCTCGGGTATGCAACAGTGTCAACAAATCCTTGCGGAGAAATACCTTTGTGCCCTTATGATAGCTGCCGCCTGCTGGCAATTAATCTGTTCAGCTATGTCGACAATCCATTTACAGGCAAGGCTGAATTTGACTTTGAATTGTATAAAGAACATGTAGGATTGGCACAACGCGTGATGGATGATATTATTGATCTTGAACTTGAAAAGATCGATGTAATTCTTGCAAAAATAGATGCGGATCCCGAAATTGAAGAATTGAAACGCGTTGAAAAAAACCTCTGGACAAATATCAGGAAAAAAGCAGAAGAGGGAAGAAGAACGGGAATAGGCATAACAGCTGAAGGAGATATGCTTGCCGGACTTGGCCTGAGATATGGCAGCGATGATGCTACAAATTTCTCAGTTGAAGTTCATAAAACCCTTGCTCTCGAAACATATAAATCATCAACCTACCTGGCAAAGGAGAGGGGTGCGTTTGCAATTTATGATGCAGAGCGTGAAAAGGACAACCCTTTCATTCTGAGGATGAAAGAGGCCGATCCGGTTATGTACAATAACATGGTTAAATTTGGACGCAGAAACATAGCACTTCTGACAATTGCTCCAACAGGCACCACCAGTCTTATGACACAGACAACTTCAGGCATTGAACCGATCTTTGCGACTTACTACAAAAGAAGAAGAAAGGTAAATCCTAACGATAAAGATGTTAAGGTGGCATTTCAGGATGAGGTTGGAGATTCATGGGAAGAATTCAATGTGTTTCACCATAAATTTATCGAATGGCTGAAACTGAACGGATACGACCCTGATGAGGTCACCAGGATGAGAGATGAGGAAATTGAATCAATAATTGTAAAATCGCCCTATTATAAAGCAACTGCCAACGATGTTGACTGGATAGCCAAGGTAAGAATGCAGGGGGCAATCCAGAAATGGGTTGACCATTCCATAAGTGTTACGATCAACCTTCCTGCAGATGCAAAAGAAGAAATGGTAAGCGAGCTTTATCTTACTGCATGGAAATCGGGATGCAAAGGAGCAACAGTATATAGGGACGGATCAAGAAATGGTGTACTTATAGCCGGGAAGAATGAGATTCGTCCTGAAAGACCAAAACGTCCTAAAGTACTTGATTGTGACGTGATCAGATTTAACATAAATGAAGAAAAGTGGGTAGCTTTCGTCGGACTTAAAGAGAGTAGACCCTATGAGATATTCACAGGTATCGGCGATGAGGAGATGTTCCCAATCCCGAAAAGTATAATTAAAGGGAAAATCATTAAAAACAAAGATGAGGACGGTAAGACACGCTACGATTTTCAATATACCGACAAGTATGGTTATAAGAAAACTATGGAAGGCTTGTCTCATATGTTCAAACCGGAATTCTGGAATTATGCAAAACTTATTTCAGGGGTGTTGAGACATGAGATGCCTATACAAGATGTGGTTAATCTTGTTCAGTCACTTAAGCTTAACAGTGAGTCAATTAACAACTGGAAGAACGGTGTGGAAAGAGCCCTTAAAAAATATATTCCAAACGGAACGAAAGCAAAAGGCAAATGCGGTGAATGTGGTTCAGATAACCTGGTTTATGAAGAAGGGTGTCTTATCTGTAAAGACTGCGGATCATCAAAGTGCGGCTAAAAATTACTTAATTACACCCAGCACTTTACCGATCTTTTCGAAAGCTTTTATAGCCTTGTCAAGGTGCTCTTTTTCATGTGCTGCTGAAAGTTGTACCCTTATTCTTGCCTGACCCTTAGGTACAACCGGAAAATAGAACCCGATAACATAAATGCCTTCCTTCAGAAGTTTTGCAGCAAACTCCTGCGAAAGTTTTGCATCATAAAGCATAACTGCGCATATTGCAGATTTAGAGGGTTTTAAATCAAAGCCCAATTTTGTCATTCCTGTAATAAAATATTCAGCATTCCAGTGAAGTTTGTCCTGGAGCAAGTTAGTTTCAGTCATCATCTCAATCATCCTGATACCCGCTGCAGCAACCATCGGAGGTATTGAGTTTGAAAAAAGGTAAGGACGTGACCTTTGCCGAAGAATCTCGATGATCTCTTTTTTACCGGTAGCAAAACCACCGATTGCTCCTCCGAACGCTTTCCCGAGGGTCCCTGTTATGATTTCAACCTTTCCTGTAATATTAAAAAGTTCAGTAACCCCTCTTCCTGTTTTTCCGACAACTCCGGCAGAGTGAGATTCATCTACCATCACCATCGCATTGTATTTATTTGCAAGCGCCACGATTTTATCAAGAGGTGCAACATTACCATCCATTGAAAATACCCCATCGGTTACAACAAGTCTGAACCGTTGGGACTGGGCAAGCTGAAGTTGTTTTTCGAGGTCTTCCATGTCAGCATTTTCATACCTGTAACGCTGTGCCTTGCAAAGACGAACGCCGTCAATTATCGAAGCATGGTTGAGGGCATCGGAAATAATTGCATCCTCTTCTGTCAGAAGGGGTTCAAAAACTCCTCCGTTTGCATCAAAACAGGCAGCATAAAGGATCGTATCTTCGGTGTTGAAGAACTCTGCAATTTTTTTTTCAAGTTCTTTATGAATATCGGTTGTGCCACAGATAAACCTTACCGACGACATACCATAACCATGATTGTCAAGGGAAGCCTTAGCTGCTTCAATCAGTGATCGATTATTCGAGAGGCCGAGGTAGTTATTGGCACAGAAATTCAATACTTTCTGTCCTGTGTTCAATTCAATTTCAGCACCCTGGGGGGATACGATTATTCGTTCATTTTTGTATAAACCGGCTTCTTTTATCTCATTAAGAACCGTTGTCAGATGTTTTTGATAAGCTGTATACATAATCTTTTATTTTTCAAGTATATTTTTTTGGTGTTTCTTCGTGCCTTAGTGTCTTGGTGGCATTTATTCTTTTGCCACCAAGGCACCAAGACACAAAGGTTCACAAAGGGTTATATACTCAATCCCAGTTAAGAATAACTTTACCGCAATTTCCTTCTTCCATAATATCGAAACCCTTTTGAAAATCATTTATAGGAAAGCGATGGGTTATCACGGGATTAAGATCAATGCCTCCAATAATCATCTGTTCCATTTTATACCATGTTTCCCACATCTCCCGCCCATAGATTCCCTTTAATGTTATTGCCTTGAAAATGATATCACTCCACGGAACCTCAAAGTTTGACGGGAGTATCCCAAGCAATGATATACTTGACCCATTGTACATGTTGTTGATCATCTCAAGGAATGCTTTTGGCGACCCCGACATTTCAAGTCCTATATCAAAACCTCTCATTCCAAGTTTAGCTACAGCATCCGATATCTTTTCTCCTTTTGAAGGGTTAATAGTCAACGTTGCACCCATCTTCTTTGCAATTTCGAGCCGGTAATCGCTCAGATCGCTCGCAACAATGAATCGGGCTCCTGCATATTTGGCTATTGCAACAGCCATACTCCCAATAAGTCCGGATCCTGTTATAAGCACATCTTCTCCAATGAGAGGAAAAGACAACGCTGTATGAGTTGCATTTCCAAAGGGATCCATTATAGAACCCCACTCATCAGGGATTCTGTGATCGAGTGGAATTACGTTTTGCGAAGGGATTTTAACATATTCAGCAAATGATCCGTCTATATTAACTCCGATACCAACAGTATTTTCGCAAACATGCTCTTTTCCGCGGCGACAGTTCCGACAATGACCGCATGCCAGGTGACCTTCTCCTGTAACTCTTTCACCAATTTTTAGATTAGAAACGCCTGCTCCCATTTTTTCGATATAACCCATATACTCATGTCCGATTGTCATAGGTGTTATAATGGTTCGCTGCGACCAGGCATCCCATTCATAGATATGGAGATCGGTACCGCAGATGGCAGATTTCTTGACTTTTATTATTACATCATTTAATCCGGGTTCTGGAACAGGAACCTCCTCCATCCATAAACCTCTTTCGGGTTTGGCTTTTACAAGAGCTTTCATCTTTTTCATAAAGACGGATTTTATTATGTTTTAAGTTTTGATGCCACTAAATTAATACAATTCTACTTTACAAAACCTGATTTTAGTTATAGTATTATATGTAACCGGGTTTATCTATCTTTGCATAAATTATTAACTGATTTATCCATTCTATGACACGAGTGAGAGTACGTTTTGCACCAAGTCCTACAGGCCCTTTACATATTGGCGGTGTGAGGACTGCTCTTTACAACTATTTTTTCGCGAAAAAGAATAATGGCACTTTTATTTTAAGGATTGAAGACACAGATAAGGCAAGATTTGTTGAGGGAGCCGAAGAATATATTATGGAGTCACTTAAATGGTGCGGAATAATCGTTGATGAGGGAATCAATGAGGGAGGAAATTATGGCCCTTACCGGCAGAGCGACAGAAAAGCAATATACAGGCAATACGCAGATATGCTTATAGATAAGGGCGATGCATATTTTGCTTTTGATACTCCTGAACAGCTTGAAACATTAAGAAGCGAATCTGGAAAGGCAGGTAATACATTTATTTATAATGCCGCTGTAAGAGAAAAGCTAAACAACTCGGTCTCTTTGCAGGAAACAGAATGGAAGGAAAAACTTGATAAGGGAGAACCTTATGTTATTCGCTACAAAATGCCGCATAATGATGATATCCATTTTGATGATATTATCCGCGGACACATTGTTGTTAATACCGGCACCCTTGATGATAAGGTTTTATTCAAATCTGACGGTATGCCGACATATCACCTGGCTAATATTGTCGACGATCATCTGATGGAGATAAGCCATGTTATCCGGGGGGAAGAGTGGCTTCCTTCTTTGCCACTTCACATTATGCTCTATCGTTCTTTCAGCTGGGATCTTCCACTTTTTGCCCACTTGCCATTACTTCTTAAGCCTGATGGGAAAGGTAAATTAAGCAAACGTGATGGTGATAAAATGGGATTCCCGGTATTCCCGCTTTTCTGGCCTTATGGCGAAACAGCAAAGGGCTACCGCGAGGAGGGATATTACCCAGATGCGTTTATAAATATGCTTGCATTATTAGGATGGAACCCCGGTACAGAACAGGAAATTTTTTCGATGGATGAGCTTATTGAAGCCTTTTCAATTGAAAGAGTTGGCAAGTCGGGATCACGGTTTGACCCTGAAAAAGCAAAATGGTTCAATCACCAATATCTTCAGTACAGATATAATAATCAGCTTGCCCTTGAATTCAGGGAATTCCTGAGAGCCCGCGGACATCATGTTGACATTATCAGGCTTGAGACACTTATTGGACTGGTAAAAGAAAGGGTAAGTTTTGTAAAAGAGATATGGGAGCAGACGGATTTCTTTTTTAAGGCGCCGGAAACTTATGATCAGGAGGTGATTAAAAAACGATGGAAAGAGAATTCTGCAGCGCTTCTTCGGGAATTAATATCTATTCTGGAGAAGATTGACGACTTTTCAGCTGCCAAAACAGAACCTGTTATTAAGACTTGGATCGAAGAAAAAGGATATAACACCGGAGAAATAATGAATGTTTTCAGGCTGGTAGTTGTCGGTGCATCACGGGGGCCTCATATATTCGATATAATATGCTGGATCGGGAAAGAGGAGACCATTAAGCGGATCGGCAAAGGAGTTTCTGTAATTGGTAAATAAAAGTGATGAACCTTCCACAGTCGGGGGACTTTATTAATATCCATACTCATGGTGACAAACCTGCTGAAGGTATTTTCATTATCGAAAACCTGATGGCGCATGAACAGGAAGATTTTTCTCCTGAAGCCGGTGTTGCATATACAATTGGCCTCCATCCATGGTTTTTCGGGGCCAATAATTATGAGAAGTTCATCGTAAAAGTAAAAGAAGCAGCCGCTGACAACAAAATAGTTGCGATAGGAGAGGCTGGCTTTGATAAACTAAGGGGGGCATCTCCAGTCCTTCAGCAAAAAGTATTTGAAGAACAGGTAGCAATTGCAGAGGAATATAATAAACCTCTGATAATCCATTGTGTTAAAGGGTGGGATGAATTACTTGCGACCCATAAAAAATTAAAACCGTCAACTCCATGGCTCATTCATGGTTTTCATGGGAAAAAAGAGGTGGCCAGACAGCTTCTTTCAAGAGGAATGTATATCTCTGTATGGTATAGTTTTGCATTGATTCCTGAATCTGCTGAACTGATAAGGGTCATACCCAGGGACAGATTGTTCCTTGAGACTGATGGTGCGGATGTCGATATCAGAACTATTTATATGAAAGTCGCTTCTGATCTGGATCTGTCAGTAGATGAACTAAAATCAATTATCCTGTCAAATTTTAACGAATTATTTATTCATTCAGATAGATGACTGATTGGCTGACACGGACGGAATTAATTCTGGGAGATGAAGGTTTGAAGAAGTTAAAAGCAGCAAACGTATTGGTTGTTGGATTAGGCGGTGTGGGAGCATATACCGCTGAGATGATCTGCAGGGCAGGTGTCGGTGCAATGACCATTGTTGACGGTGACACCATTCATGCAACAAACCGTAACAGACAGTTGCCTGCACTTAAAAGTACCGAAGGTTTAGCCAAAGCGGAGGTGATGGGGCAGAGGATAAATGACATTAATCCTGACATAAAACTCACTGTTATTAAGGAATATCTCAAGGACGAAAAAATGGTTAAAGTTCTGGATGTGGGTTTTGATTATGTTGTTGATGCTATTGACACATTATCTCCTAAAATATTTCTTATTTATCACAGTCTGCAAAAAAAATTCCCCGTTGTTAGTTCAATGGGTGCAGGTGGAAAATTTGACCCGACAAGGATAAAAATTTCCGATATTTCAGAAACTACAGATTGCACTCTTGCCCGAATATTAAGAAAGCGGCTGCATCGTCTCGGGATCAGAGAGGGTTTCACTGCTGTTTATTCTACTGAAGTGATTGATAAAAGCAAGATCATCCCAACCTCCGGCGAACAGAATAAAGCCTCAATTGTCGGGACCATTTCCTATATGCCGGCTGCTTTTGGAATAGCTTGTGCATCGGTTGTGATACGCGATCTGGCTTGGATCGAAAGATAGTTTAATTAAATATAATTAAGGAGGGGGGAAACAGGGTCAACGCATTTAAATTTTAATGAGTATCTGGAATAATGCGCATAAGCTCTTTGATTTTTCTATGTGAGGTGAGATTACCTTCGGTGAGCTCGTACGCAAGCGTACTCGGTTCCTCATTACTCCGCCTGTCGGCGG
>JAPLEB010000001.1 GCA_026391555.1 Bacteroidia bacterium
CTGACTATATAGAGGATGCGCTTTTCAGCAAGGTAACTACAGTTGGCTGCAGGAGGTGTGGAGGTGGGTTTAGCGGAAAATTTTTTCTGTCAAATATCAGGGAAGGAGTAAGCATTGCTGAAAAATTAAATCCTGAAATCATAATCGTAGAAGGGAGCGGCGCTTCGGTACCACCAGTGCGGGCAGATCATACTATATGTGTGATTGGTGCTGATCAGAGCTGGGAAAGTATCCTAGGTTATCTAGGTCTTTACAGGATCCTGATGTCTGATCTTGTATTTTTAACTATGTGCGAGGAGCCTTTAACTGATAAAGGCAATATAGATTTTCTGGAAAGTGAAATATTAAAATATAAAAGCAATATTAAAATTGTTAAATCAATTTTCAGGCCGGAACCTGTAAGCAGCATAGAAGGCAAGAAAATATTCATGGTGCTGACGGCAAAGAGCTTGATTGAAGACAAAATTAAAGAATACGTTGAAAAAAAGTATAATTGTGAAATAATGAGGATTTCTTTCAATCTTTCAAATAGGGAAAAATTAAAAAAAGAACTTCTTGCATGTGATAATTACGATACCATATTGACCGAGCTGAAAGCTTCTTCAGTGGATTTAGTTACTGAGTTTGCGGTTGCAAATAAAAAACATATATCTTACATGAACAATATTCCCGTTATATTAGAAGGTAAAGATCATTTAAAAAAATTATTAAAAAAGTTACAGGGGAAAAAAGATACCTGCAGAAACAATAAGTAAGGACGACGGCATGGTAATAGGAAAACCGAACATAAATGTAATTACAATTAGAGACAAAAAGAGCGGCCTTCCATTTTCAAAGGGAATACTTGCTGCTTCAATTTCTGTTACAGGTCTCGATATTGTGACTTCTCATAAGATTGCCTACGAAATCGAACAATATCTAATTAATAAAAAAGTGGAATCAATTCCGCAGGATGAACTTCGCTCAATTGTTTTCAGGTTTATAAAAGAACAAGTTAACATTGAATATGCTGAAAAATATTTATTATGGCAATCTGTAGGCAAACTAAAAAAACCAATAGTGATTTTAATTGGCGGTACAACAGGTGTAGGTAAATCCACAATTGCTACAATTTTAGCTAACAGGCTGAACATAACAAGGATAGCATCCTCTGACGCAATACGGGAAGTAATGAGAGCATCTGTTTCTGAAAAATTGATAAGGCCTTTAAGGGGCTCATCATATACTGCCTATAAAAACCTGACACTTCCTCCAACCGGAGTTAACCCGGTAATATTGGGTTTCAGGGAACAGGTTATGGCTGTATCAGTTGGAATTGATGCAATTATTAAGAGAAATATTGAAGAAAAAACTGATATTATTATTGAGGGAGCTCATGTTGTTCCAGGCTATCTGGATATTGAAAAATTTAATTCAAAAGCAGTAATTCAGCAAATTGTAATTTCTGTTCCTGACAAGGAAACCTTAAAAGAACATTTCACAAAAAGGACTACTGAAACTCAAGGGTCCCGACCTATCCAAAGATATATCAAACATCTTGATAACATACAGATGATACAAAATTATATTGAAAGTCTTGCAAAGGATAATAATATCCGAATCAT
>JAPLEB010000157.1 GCA_026391555.1 Bacteroidia bacterium
AATACCCTCAACGTTAATCATTCAACCTAATAAATCATGATAAAAAAGCAAGCCGTAAGGGGGTGGTCTTTTTGCTCCGGTTTTGGGTGGTCAATTTGGTCCGGTGAAGGGTGGTCAGTTTGCTCCGGCGAGGGGGTGGTCAGTTTGCTCCGATCTCAGGTGGTCATTTTGACCGTTTTTTCCACTTTTTAATGAATCCGGAGAGATAAAAATAAATCAAAGATTGTTCTTCATGGTATTCTAACAAAATAATAAATGTCATTTATGTGTTTAGTAATTCTATCCTATTTGAAACCAATAGTTTTAATCCTTCTTTTTGTTCGAAGGGTAAGAAACTATTTTCTATCCACCACTTAGCTTGTTCTACTTTTTTAAAAAAGAATTGGTAACAATTTTGTACTTGTTTTGCATTTAAAGAAAGGCTTAATGCAAACGCATCAAAATCTTTTTTGGTTAATTTGTTTTTTCTTCCGTTTATTGAAAGGCACAGTTGTTCATGTTCATTTTTTATTACAAGGCTGGTGCTTACCAAATCATATGCTGGACTTAGAGAAAATAGACCTTCTTCTTTTTCAAACATGGAAAAATTTTTCAAGTGCATATCTGCATTTCCAGAAATAAAACTAAAAACTACTAATTCAAAATAACGGAATGTATCCAATCCTGTCTGTGTGGAATATAACTTAATAACCTTGCCTCCTTTTTCATAACTTCCTCTATATTTATGTTCGGTAAGAGTTTCAGTAAGTTGGCATAAATCTTCACAAGCTATTTTTTTTTCACCATCTCTTTCAAATCTTTTTGTTATGTAGGCTAAGGAACCACTAGGTAATCTTATTAAACCGTGTTTGGCTGTTTCTATTCCAAATTCATTTGCTAAATGCATACAAACGTCTTCGTTTTCAGGTAATGACTTATAAGTTTCGCTTTGAGGTTTGATAATGTAATTGCTTTTGTCATCAACTATTGTGAATCTAATTTTCTTTTTACTTTCTTCTAACCATAAACTAAGCTTGGGTTGAACACCAGTAATAGCTGTATTTGCGCTTAAATTTTTTTTAGCGTAAGTAGCAAGTTTTTTTTCATCAATTTCTATCAAAGGTATTTGGTTCAAACCAAAGATGGAAGCTACACATTGAGGATGATAATCAATTTCATCTTTAACTAAAGATTTATAACAAAGCAAACAGTTCATTTTATTTGTCAATTATTATACTTATATCTCCAACACAGTCTTTACAAAGTGTTAGTAATAAGCTCATTCTGTCTCTTGGGTTTAGTTTCCAATTATCAATGGCAATTTTTAACAGCCATCCTTCGGGTATAAGTCCATCAAAAAAAGGCAACATACTTTGATCAATAAAAACTTCTCCCCTGAGGGGCAGGGTTTTGCTTACCGAACCATAAATTGGATTTTGCAGATAGTTTTCATTGTACTGAAAAGAATAGCCATTTTCATCTTCCCATATTATACCTGCTAGTTTATCCTTTTTGTATACTAATCCTTTTTTCATAAGTACTTCAGTTACTGTTCTTCAATTTCCTGAATATCACTATGAGATATAGTTTCGGTTAGTCTATCATCTTGCTTCTGCTGATATTTAATTGCGTTGATGTTAGATACAAATTGCCATGCAGAAATTTTATTCTCTTTTCTGTCAATGATTTCTTTTATGATAATGCCATATTTTACCACTTTATTGGTAAGTGTAATTTTTACAGCTTTATTGGAGTAATTCCAAAAAATGTTATATGCATCTGTTTTTTGCTTCCCGGGTGTTAATTGGTATCCAAATAAGCCTAGAACCTGCTCCACTTTGTCCAATTGAAGTGTTTCTTTGCCTTGCTCAAGTTCGCGAATAAAACGCATGCCGACACCAGCTTTTAATGCTAGTTCCTCTTGAGTTAGCCCCATTCTTTTTCGCTGGTACTTAATAAAAGCAGAAATATTATTCATTTTTGATTTATACCTTTACGGGTACAAATTTAATAAAATATTTATGAATGAAACCGTTCGGGTATAATTAATTTGAAAAACTACCATTTGGCCCCTAACGGGTACAAATATATCAGACTTGCTAATTGTAAAATTGCAGGAATCGCGAGTTAAAATGAACAGGAATTTATATTGGACTTTGAAGTGAAATATTCTTTAAGATAATATTCGTTCAACATCTCTGAAAAAAACTACCGCAATATATCCAGAAGCAAGAAGCTTTTCTTCACCCTTTTCCGATGCTAGAAGTATTTTCAATTCGGGTGTTTTCAATAAACTCCGAGGCCAATGAAATGGACATGCCCGTTGATGTGACTATTTTAGCCTCTAGTACATAATGAAAGTAAGTAACCTCACCGGCTTTGGAGATTTTGGTAAGGCAGTGATCGCAGTGCCTTTGCTCAAAGGTTGCCATACCAGTCCCATCAACTGCTACCAAATGGAATTTACCCAAAAAACGAAACTTACGGAATATCTTTTGCTCAATAAGCCCGCTGACCAAATGCGTCTTCAGCATCTCAAGTTCCTCTGGCGGTAAAACCCTCAGAACATCATCTGCAGCATCGGCATGTGGCAGGTTGATGCCGAAGAATTTGAAGAAGTTTTTTCGGAAACAGGCATCACGACGATCGTTGTTGTAAGCATTGCGTGATGTCTCTTTGAAAATGTACATGAACAGTGCACCAGTAACGATCTCTGTTATTAAATACTCTTTGCGTTTTCGCATGTCAGTCAAGTCGTTAAAGCTTTGAAACATCTCGGGGAATTGTGTCTTAATGACATTTTTGATACGGGACAAGACGATTTTCCCTTTTTCCGCCGCGGTAGTGTTTTTACATGGTTCTCTCAATATAAAAACATGTAAAAAAGATGCAAAATACACACTAAATATTTGTATATCAAATAAATAGCATGTATATTTGCATCAATGAAAAAATGCCATAAGTTCCTCTTAACCCCTTATGGCAAAAAAAAGAACGAAATGAGAGAACATTATACTGAAAACCAGTAAGTTGGGGCTCAGCCCCATTTTTATCTCCCACCGTACAAAATTAGCCGGAAAAATATTTTTTACAACCTATTGTAACTGTTTAATCTTCAACAATATTCTTTTTGAGCTGAATCGCTGTCAATCGGACTCCTTATCGCAAATAAATTCCTTCTGCTTACATGTGTATATATCTCGGTGGTCCTGCTGCTCTT
>JAPLEB010000090.1 GCA_026391555.1 Bacteroidia bacterium
ATCGGGAGGTTAGAGCAACAGGTTTTGGTTATTTGATATTGGTTCCGTAGCTCATCCCGATAGCTATCGGGAGGTTAGAGCAACAGGTTTTGGTTATTTGATATTGGTTCCGTAGCTCAGTTGGATAGAGCAACAGCCTTCTAAGCTGTGGGTCGTGCGTTCGAGTCGCACCGGAATCACAATTGAAAATCAAGAGATTAGAACATTATTCTGGTCTCTTTTTTTATACCCTGTTTGAGCTTGGTTTGAACTATTCTTCAATATACCACTTACAATAATTTGAGAAGATATTGATACTTGCATGGGGTGCAAGTGGTCGTCCCGCCGCAGGCGGGATCACCCCGACAGGGTTTGCGACGTTTGAATAAATTAAGTGTACAGTTTTATGTACAGTCCTTGTTTAAGGGACTGACCTGTACACTTCTTTTTTTGCCCGATTTATGGATGGATTGAACTATTTTGAATTATAAGTCTTCTTCCTTTTGTCGTTTGGCAACTATTTAAATAATTCTTCCAATTCAAGAAGTCTTTAGAGGCTTAATTTATCCCTTAGCGTGGGTTTTGTAGAAAATGTTAGCGACACACCAATGAGCAAATGTTTAGAAATTCGTTTCCCAGAGCTTCTCCCATTTTATTTCTGTATCGTTTTTTGCATTCCCGGAACCAACTAATATATATTCAGCATTATCTTCATATAATTTTTTATAGACTGATTTTTCACATGATGTTTTAAATTCATTGAATTGTTCTTCGCTTTTATACTGAACAATCATTATTTTAAGCTCGGCTTTCCCAACAGCAAGTTTTTGAAAATCATGTATAATAAAATCATCATTCATTTCCCATTCACACTCACAAATAAGCTTTAATCCTTTAAAATCTTTTTTCCAGTCATCATTTCCAGTTCTCTCAAATGACCAACATAAATCAAATAACCACTCAACACCACCTTCTGTGGGACTAATCTTTCCATTTGCTGAACTTGTATAAACTTTGAATCCTTCTTCATTTCCAATTTCTTTTAAAGCAGTAAAAAATGCTTGAGTCCAACCTTTTTTCCTATTGATAGTTGTTGTTTTTTGAACTTCGTTAAACCTTTTTCGGATTTCCTTTAATAATTCTGTGTTTGTCATAACAATCGTGGATTAATTGCTTATTATCATCTAACTATGCCATGAACAACCGCCCATACTGGAACTGGTTCTCCAGAAGGTATTTCAATTTTATCACTACTATTGTTGTAGTTCTTTAAATACTTACCGTCCCACTCCCACTTATCACTACTATTGTTGTAGTTCTTTAAATACTTACCGTCCCACTCCCATTTATTACTACTATTACTGTAATTTTTGATGTATCGGCCATCCCATTCCCACTTATCACTACTATTGTTGTAGTTCTTGATGTACTTACCGTCCCATTCCCATTTACCATTTTTCCCTTGAAGTGTTGCCATAATTTTTATTTTAGGTTAATCAAAGTTAAACCTTTTTCATGGATGTACAGTGTAGTCAAGAAGATTTAAGTGATTGAAGTGAATTCAAAAAGTCTTTAAGGGAAAAATCATTGATGAAGAATTTTTCCAATACAAAAGTGGTGTTAGTCACTACCATTCCGGCACTGGAAGCCCCTCCCTGAATGATTGATTATACATTTTTGCTCCCTGGCAAAAATGATATTTGTAGAGCACATTTTCCTCCTTTTCCAGCTTCTATAATCCTTAATGCCGTTATCCGAAATTTGACTAGGTAACCACGGTCAGAACGTCCGGCTTTTGCAATTAGAGAAGTCCTCTGGTAAAAACCTCCCCCAAACAATGAGCACTCTCAAAATAGTATCATAAATGCCTATATCCTCCCCTTTAAAAGGATAGGGGAATTAAGGGACGTTTATTTGAAGCCAGTTTTTGTAAAACCTGGAAGTCTTAATCACTTTTGGCCGGGAAGACTTCTATTCAAATGCAAGAATTAACAACAAGCACTTAATTTCTGCAATGGATTTTGTTATTGAAGTCTCAATAGTTAATATTTCCGATATATTGTTTAATTTTAGTCTTCTTAAATAATAAGTCAATGCCGCCCAATGAAGCCAAAGCCCGTATCAAAATCAATAATCTCCTGCAGGAATCGGGATGGAGACTCCTTGATGATAGCACCGGCACAGCAAATGTGGTTCTTGAGAATAATATAAAGATCACTCATATTGTCGCAGACGACATGGGTGAAGACTTTGAAAAGACCTCAAACGGATATGCTGATTACCTTCTGCTTGATGAACGGGGATTCCCATTGATAGTACTCGAAGCAAAATCTGAAGATAAGAACCCGCTGGTAGGAAAGGAGCAGGCTCGCAAATATGCAAGAGCTCAGAATTGTGGATATGTGATCCTCTCAAACGGAAACATAAATTATTTCTGGGACATTGAAAAATCCAACCCTTCGATAATTACCAGGTTTCCCACTCAACAATCCATAAAGAACTACTCCGCATATAAACCCCAGCCGGAACGGCTCATAAACGAAAAGATAACTGAGGATTATATTGTTCTTACACAAAAACAAAATTACAGCCAGGTACCGGAGTATCAGGATACAAACACCATGGAACAGTTTATTCAGACGAATAAGCTGAGGTTTCTGAGAAAATACCAGGTGGAAGCTGTCTGTGCTATCCAGGATTCTGTAAGGAAGGGAAATGAACGGTTCCTCTTTGAAATGGCAACCGGCACAGGTAAAACGCTAGTCTCTGCTGCAGTAATTAAACTGTTCCTACGGACAGGAAATGCTAAAAGGGTATTATTTCTTGTTGACAGGCTCGAACTCGAAATACAGGCGGAGAAGGCGTTTAAGGAATACCTGAAAAATGATTTTACCACTATTATATATAAGGAGAGAAGGGACGACTGGCGACATGCAGAGATCGTTGTTACTACCGTACAATCTTTGCTATTCAATAATAAATTCACCCGTTTGTTCTCCCCTGTTGACTTTGACATGGTAGTATCAGATGAAGCTCACCGGTCAATCGGTGGTAATGCCAGAGCACTTTTTGAGTACTTCATAGGATACAAACTAGGGTTGACAGCAACACCTAAGGATTATCTGAAACTGTTTGACTCAAAAAAACCTCCGCGTAATGATCCAAGAGAGTATGAGCGCCGTCTTCTTCTGGACTCCTACCGTACTTTTGGATGTGAAAGCGGAACACCTTCATTCAGATACTCTCTCATTGATGGGGTAAATGATGGCTTCCTGATAAACCCGGTAGTTGTTGATGCAAGGACAGATGTAACCACACAGCTGCTTTCTGATAAAGGTTATGCAGTATTCATTCCGGTTGAAAATGAAGGTGAATCAAAGGAAGAGGAGCAGTCATTCTTCCAGAAGGACTTTGAGAAGAAATTTTTCTCTGATGATACTAATGCGGTATTCTGCAAGGCATTTCTTGATAATGCTTTTCGTGATCCAATCAGCAGTGAGATCGGCAAGACAATAATCTTTGCAGTGAGCCAGAACCATGCAGCCAAAATCACTCAGATGCTTAATGAACTCGCACATCTGCGGTTTCCGGGTAAATATAATTCAGACTTTGCTCTCCAGGTTACTTCTTTTGTGCAGGGGGCACAACAGTTTACTCTGAACTTCTCCGATAAAAGCAATAACCTGTCGGGTATTGCGAATTTTGAACCATGGTACCGGACAAGCAAAACCCGGGTATGTGTTACAGTTGGCATGATGACAACAGGTTATGACTGCACAGACTTACTGAATATCTGCCTGATGCGCCCGATATTCTCGCCGACTGATTTCATACAAATTAAAGGCAGAGGTACGAGAAAACATAATTTCACAGCTCAGGTGGCTGATCCTCCGCGGGCAAAAGAAATTGGAAAAGTGGAAAAGGGAAAATTCAAACTATTTGACTTCTTTGGTAACTATGAATACTTCGAAGAGAAGTTCCAATATGACCAGGTGCTAAAGCTACCACGGAAAAGTGAAAGAGAAAGACCAGGTCCCGGGGTACCATTCCCTCCGGAGTATGAAAATTTTGAACAGGATATACTTTATCCCGTAAATGAAATTAATATTGGGTTGGAAGGAATGAAGGTTGACCGGATGTTCTTTGACCGGTTTGGCGAGAAAGTTAAGAAAGATGAAGTTGTACTTCAAAGTCTTGAAGAGGGCAACTGGGATAAATTGCTTGATCACATCAACCGCGAGATATTAAACAAGCCGGAAGATTTTTATACTATCGAGAAACTCCGTAAGTCTATCAAATCAGACCGGCGTGTAACAATGCGGGAAATAATAGAATACATTTTCGGACTGATACCCGTCATCAAATCGAAGGAAGAACTGCTGGACGAAGAGTTTAACAAGTTCATTGCTGACTGCAAGCCAGGAGAGAAAGATGACATAATTGCATTGAAATATTTCTTCAAATCATACATTACAGATGGCAAGCTGCGGGACATAATTGAGAGTAAGAAATTTGCCGAACTGAATGTCAATCCTTCATTCAGTATTAAGGATTTTAAAGCTGTACCTGAACAATGGCGATTTGCAATACCTGAATACATTAAGGATTATATACCGCTTAACAAATTCACTAACTGATCATTATGCTTGATAGCGAAACAAAAAACCGAATAAATACAGCACGCGATAT
>JAPLEB010000106.1 GCA_026391555.1 Bacteroidia bacterium
CCTTGAGTAATTTGTTTTTGACATTTTAATTATTTATTAATATTTATATTATTAGTGTCCAACTAATTTTTTAAAAGATGAAGTAATCCCCGGAGGTTTCCCCAAAAGTTGTAATTTGGTTTTTCACAAACTAAATACAACATTAGCAAAAATACAGAAATTAAATTTGTCGGACAGCCGATTTTTAAACAGATAATAAATTTGGTGAGTAAAGTTGATATGCAAGGGCTGATAAACAAACATAACAGCGATTATTATTACAAGGCGTTTAAAACGAGGACGCACTTTTTTACTATGCTGTTCGGGATATTGAGCCGATGGGATTCCATGAATGAGATATGTTAAGGATTGAGGGCCATGGGAGGTAAGCTAAATCATTTGGGATTGGATAAAGCCCCGGCTAAGAGTACAGCATGTGATGGTTTACGCAATCGGGACAGTAAGTTTTTTGAAGATCTATATTTTACTTTGGTAAAGCATTATCATAGTTTTTTGTCGGACAACCGAACTTATGGGTTGACATTTAAAGAGGTTCTTTTGATAGATTCCACGACAATCAGGTTGTTCAGTAATATATTGAAAGGGGTTGGCCGCAACCCAAAAGGAGACGAAAAGAAGAAAGGTGGATTAAAAGTTCATATGCTTTTGCACAGGGAATATTATTACACAATTACATTTTGTTTTATGAAAATAGCATTAAACCGGATGCAGGGAATCAGGATATAAAGACACAATTCCCTTATTTTATGCCACAAGAAATATAATAAGGATAATAAACGATAAAAATATAAACATTAAAAAAATAAATTATGAAAGGTAAAATCAATTTGCACAAAATTTTGATTTGCATTTTAACCATGTTCGCTACATTAAATATAAATGCCCAGGTTGATCCAGGTGTGGACTTTGACCTAAAAGGTTTTATCGATCAGAAAATAAATGCAGGAGAAAAGCGTATTGTAATTCCTCCGGGAAGGTATCGTGTACCGGAATTTAATAATACCCATCTTTACTTTAATGGTAAAAATGACATTACGATTGTTGCCGATGGTGTTGAAATGATTTGCACAGAAACGGTTCCTGCCATTAAAATTAATAATTGTAAAAACTTTAAGATGCAGGGGATTTCCGTGGATTATGACCCTCTGCCATTTACCCAGGGGAAAATTGTTGCTATGTCGTCAGATAAGAACACCCTCACCATTGATTTAATATATGGATATTCAACAACCCTAATTGGCGACAAAGTTGAGATATACGATTCCAATACAGGAGAGTTATCGACCAGTACTTATTACGGTGTTTCTTACACTGTTAACACGCAAACAGGAAGGGTTATCTTAACAAAACCTTCAAATTATACACTTGCGAATTCGTACGAAGAAGTAGGGGATATAGTTGTGATTGGCTCTAAAAGCAACAAGAACTATCCGCATGCGATCCTTCCGGATGGATGTACCGGTCTGGTATTAGAAAATGTGACATTGTATGCTGGACCAACCTTCGGTTTTTTTGAATCCAATTGCAGTGGTTCGCATTATATAAACTGTAAGGTTGACCGTCGCCCGCTGGCGACCGACATTAAGCAGCGTGGTGTTAAACGTATGCAGAGTAACAATGCCGATGCATTTCATTCAAAGCACGCACAGGTTGGCCCATCTTATATACAATGCTTGGCTCGTTACATGGGCGATGATGGCATTGCAATTAACGGTGATTATCATGTGGTGACTGCAACTAACGGATCTAAATTGACTGTGGTCGGTAAGGCAGGGAATACTCCAAATTTGGCTGTTGGCGATTCTGTAGAATTGGTATCCTACACAGGGAAAAGATTTCCGAATGCCCAAATTACTAAAATTGAAGTAGGACCGGCATTAACCGCTGCGGAAAAACAGTTTCTGCAAAATCAGACATTTTATGGAAATAACACAAATACTTATAAAGCAACGAACGTGTATTACGTCACTATAAATAGTTCGGTAGATTTGCCAATTGGAAGTCTGATTGCTTCTGCTAACCGCATTGGTAATGGTTTTGAGGTAAAGGACTGTGTTATAGGCCCCAACCGAAGCCGTGGTATCCTTGTAAAAGCAAGCAACGGGATCATTTCCGGAAACCGTTTGTTAGACAACTGGGGGCAAGCCATTAAGCTGGCACCTGAGTATGTTTGGCTGGAAGCTGGGAGTGGAAGTAATGTAACTGTTTCTGATAATGTTATATCAGGCTGTCATGATGCTTCCATTGCAGTGTATGCGGATGGGGGCAATGGAGAAACAGC
The DNA here is from genome assembly GCA_026391555.1 of Bacteroidia bacterium. Lineage (GTDB taxonomy): Bacteria > Bacteroidota > Bacteroidia > Bacteroidales > VadinHA17 > LD21. The sequence continues at coordinate 2,282 of JAPLEB010000106.1, forward strand.
ACCTGTCGGGGCTCACAATAACATTCAAATAACCGGGAACTCCATCAGTGGGTCATCTAATCCGGCTATTGCAGTTACTTCAACTAGCAAACTCAAACTTAAAGGTAATACAATTGAATCACCAAATAATGAATTGTTAGTGCCTTGGATAATGAATAATTTTGGTCGAAAAGAAGACGCTTCTCGTGAAGTCTATCTTAAAAACGTTGAAATTGTTGAAGATTATGTCGGCATTGAAGATAAAAACTCATTAAGATCCTTCGGTATAAAAAACTTAAAGAATCCGTTTTCAGACTTTTTAAGGCTGGAATTCACCAATCCAATAGATATTTCGTATTCAATTTATAACATCATGGGCAGAAAGATATACTCATCTAAAACAGGCATGGTGAGTGATATAAATACTTCAGATTGGGATAAAGGATTGTATGTTTTAACGGTTGAAGGATGGGGAGCTGTAAAGCTTATTAAAAGATAAAGAGAACTATCAAAATGAATAATTTGCTTACCACGATATATTTATCTGACTTTAAAACCGGTCTGTATATTCTGCATATGAAAAACATAGCAGGGCAAATGTCGAAAAAAGTCATCGTAAATTTAAGCTGTAATAATATACTAAAATAAATAAAAATGAAACTATTATTAATTACTATTCTACTAATCGGATTTGTTGGAGCTTGTGAAGCAAGACAAACAATAGAAAAACCTAGAGTGATAGTCATGACCGATGGTGAAATTGATGATCATAGTTCTATGATCCGGTTTTTACTTTATACCTGTGATGTTGATTTAGAAGCTATTATTGAAACTAACTCTATCTTTCAAAGAAAAGGGCACAGTAAAGAAGATTGGTATGAAAAGCGACTAGATGCTTATCAAGAAATTTATCCTAACCTTATAGAGCATAATCCTGATTATCCAACACCACAAAAACTCAGAGAAATAAGTTTCGTGGGCGATGAAGATGAAAATCATATAAAAGATCTTTATTGGAAGGATATGTTTAAAGTGTTAATCCCTGGAAGCGATGTTATTTTTAAACCAGATCACTGGGCTGATACACCTGGTTCCGATAAAATAGTAGAGGTCTTACTTAAAGATAACCCTGCGCCTGTTTACATACAGGCATGGGGTGGTGCAAATACAGCTGCCAGAGCTTTCTATAAATTAAAAACACAATATCCTGATGATTATGAAAAAGCAATATCAAAAGTTATAATGTATAACATTTGGTATCAGGATGGAGCAGGTGTCTATATTGAACACGATCATCCAAAGGTAACAATGCTATATTCTGCTTCTTTCAAAGGAAGCTGGGATTACAATAGCCAAAAAGACACCTATGATTTTATAGAAAAATATGTAAAGAATAATCACGGACCATTGGGTGCTCTTTATCCTCAAGACTATATTAGTGAAGGAGACTCGCCTTCGTTTTTTTATAATTTGGTTCCTGGTTTGAGAAATGATGAGTCTCCAACCTATGGTGGATGGGGAGGTCGTTTTGTAAAGTTCAAAGAAGCCCCCAATACATATACCGATGCTATAGAGGATGGAGATAAATGGCTATCTCTTAGACGTTGGATTGATGATGTTAATACAGATTATATGGCACGAATGGCTTGGTGTGTAAAATCCTATAATGAGGCAAATCATCATCCTGTTATTTCTTCAAAAACCCCCACGATGATTACTGCCAAACCAGGAGAAGAAGTAATTCTTAATGCAAAAAAAGTAACTGATCCTGACAAAGATAAGATATCATATACATGGTGGCATTACCATTTTGCAGGTGACAATCCTTATCATAAAGAAATATTAATAGATAATAAAAACAGTAAGAAAGCTTCTATTAAAATACCAAAAGATGCCTTAGGCAAAGATCTTCATATTATTCTTTCAGTCGAAGATAATGGTGTTCCTTCTTTAAAAAGCTATCATCGTTTAATAATCTCAGTTAGAGACTAAACGCAATTTAAATGAAAAGATATAATCATGAAAAATTCAATTTTTAAATCTACATAATTGTTAATTGGGGTTCAGTCTTCTGGACCCCAATTAATTGCATGAAACTCTTGATAGCCATGTTCGATACTAATAGAATTCGGTCACTTTTTTCAATTGGCATTGCGGTTTGGGTTTTACTCCAGCTATTCAGTTTTCAAGTCAATGGGCAAAATACGATAAAGGGGTATAAAATATACAAAGACCTTGGTTATTTTGAAATAGTTGATAAAACAACAGGTTCTGTTTGGCTGAAAGAGGTGATCGCGAATTTCATTTGCGATGGTATAGAATACAAGACCAATGAGCTTATTACACAAAGCGTTGATATTACTGAGGGAAAATCAACCTTTGGCATTGGTGAAAAAATAATCTGGCGATTCTCGCATCCTTCAGAGCATTTAAGTTTCGGGTTAGAATTGATCAGTTATGCTAACAATAATTGGCAAACCATAAACGGTTGGGTTGAAAACCGAGGAAAGAAAAAAATTAACCTTGACAGAATATGCTTGCTGGAGTCTGATAAGGGATTTCATTCAGGCGAAAATTGGGAGAAATGGAGAGTTCTTTGTGGAAACAACATTGACAGCCTCAAATGGGCTGGGGATTGTCTTGCGGACGAAGGAAACACGATTAACGCCAGGTCAATCATGGGGATGTGGAATTCAGGTTCTGATGTTGAGGCAGTGATTGGGTACTCTATTAAACATGCATGGGGAAATATTCTTCTTAAAAAATCCCAAACAGGAATTAATCTTTCTGCAAATGTGAAATTAGATGTTGACCTACGGCCAAAAGATAAAGTATACGCCGAAGCCGTACATATTAATGTAGGACCTGTCCTGGGATCAATGGAAGAGTTAATCTCAGCAACAGGGAAAGAGGTGGCGGCAAGAACAGATGGAGAGTCATTCAGCGGATGGTGTTCATGGTATGGATTCAATCCTTGGAAAGACAATGATATTACTGAGGATGCGGTGGTGGATTTTGCGAAAACTGCTGAACAAAAAAGGGACGAATTGCCTTTGCAACTCATGTTGCTCGATGATGGCTACTTCACCTTGCCGGGTGATTGGACTACCATAAGACCTTTCTTCCCAAATGGAATGAAATATCTGGCTGAGGAAGTCTCAAAAAGGGGATTAATCCCCGGAATATGGGTCGCACCTACATACGTACATGAAAACTCGAATATAATAAGAGAACACCCTGAGTGGGTTGACAGGTTTGAAGATGGAAGCCCAAAACTCTCCGCAATTAACTGGGGCGGGAAAGCACACACATTTGATATTTCAAATCCTCAGGTGCTTCAACACATCGACTCCCTTTTCAGAATAATTTGCAGTGAATGGGGGTATAAATACCTGAAACTGGATTTTAATGAAGAGCCAACTACTAACAGGTACAACCGGGAAATAACTTCTTTTGAAGCCATGCGCAATATGTATAAGGTGATAAGGAAAGCGGTAGGACCGGAAGTTTTTATTGCCAATTGTGCAGGCACCCCATACCCCCCATCCATTGGTATTGCCCAGGCCGGGCGTGTTGGCTGGGATGTGAATCCTGAATGGGAATCAGTTATTCAGGGTTGCAGGCAATGCCTTTTGCATATTCCCTTTCACCGCCGGTGGTGGGTCAATGATCCCGATTGCCTCAATATGCGCAAGATTGGAAGTGCACTTACAGATAAAGAACTGCAAACACACCTTACTGCAAATTTTATGGGAGGTGGATATATTTTGTTCTCCGATTCTTTAAGCGAGTTGCCGGCAGACAGGCAAAGAATGTTGACTCAGGCACTGCCAACCTATGGGGAAGCAGCTCATCCAATAAATTACATGAAATCCCCGGGTGCCGGGATTCCAAATATTTTAAATCTGCCCGTTGAAAAAAATGGGGAAAAATACAGCATAGTATCCCTGTTCAATTGGGAAGAGAACGATTTGGATATCGACCTTGACTTCGGCCAGTTGGGACTATTGCCTGATCAAGCGTATCACGTATTTGATTTCTGGACAGATACTTATAAAGGCATTGCAACAAATAACATCCGAATAAAATCCATGGAACCACATTCTTGCCAGTTACTGGCAATAAAACCTTTGATTCTCGGAGAGATTCAGATCGTATCCACCAACCTGCACCTATTGCAGGGGACCATGGAAATTACCGATATCCAACGGATGAATACTTCTCCCATGGGCTTAGCTAAAGCGGAAATCTGGATTTCCATCAAGCCAGTTTCACTTCGCAGCGGCAAGCTTATCCTTGCAGCGGCTGAAGGACTTCGGATTGCTGCCATACAGGGTATGAAGGCTTCCCTTCAGAAACGAAATGATGGATTGTGGGATTTAAATGTTGAAAAGCTTCAGGATAAGGCAGCAATTCTTCTGCGTATCAGATGAATTATGTGTTAGTAAATTACCAGATGCTTAATAAATACAATAATAAATTTAAAATGAGAATACCAATTGGTTCGATAGTTTTACTCATATTAGTATTATGTTCGACTAGCTGCATTTCAAAGAATGATGTGAGGAGGATCTCCGTCGAAGAGTATCAAAGCAAAATGAAAGCCGGGTGGCTTGGCCAGATGGCAGGTGTGGGATGGGGAGCTTCAACAGAATTTAAATTTAATGCAAGAATCATTCCCGAGAATGAGGTGCCAGTCTGGGATCCGCCTATGATCAATCAACCCCACCAGGATGATATCTATGTTGAAATGACTTTTTTAAAAACCCTCGAGGATTATGGTTTTGATGTTTCCATCCGACAGGCAGGTATCGATTTTGCCAACAGTCTAAATGGGATGGATGGGGCAAACCGTTATGGCCGTGATAATTTGCGATCCGGAATTGCCCCCCCATACTCTGGCCACCCCAAATATCTTGCTTATGCAGATGATATCGATTATCAAATTGAATCTGATTTTTCGGGTTTAATTGCTCCGGGAATGCCTCAAACTGTAATTGAGCTTGGCAATAAGTTTGGTCACTTGATGGCATATGGCGATGGAATGTACGGCGGACAATTCATTGGTGCAATGTATGCCGAAGCATTTTTTGAAACAGATATGGAAAAGATTGTTCAGGCAGGATTGGCTTGTATCCCGGCAGGAAGTCAGTATGCTGAAGCTATCCGGGATGTTGTTAAATGGCATAAAGAAAATCCGGATGACTGGCAAAAGAGCTGGCAACTGGTTGAAGACAAATACAACCGGAACCCTGATTACAGAAAGTTCAGTTCCAGTGGACCTGACTGGGATTTTAATATCGATGCCAAGTTAAATGGTGCCTACATTGTCATGGGGCTTCTTTATGGTCATAGAGATATGGACAAAACAATCATAATTTCTATGCGTTGTGGAATGGATTCAGATTGTAATCCTTCAAATGCAGGAGGAATATTGGCCACCTCTCTGGGACTGGAAAACCTGCCGGAAAAATTTAAGACAGATATTGATTACACTACTAATTTTTCCCATACAGCTTATAATATCACTTCTCTGTTTAAGGTATGTAATGTTTTATCTAAAGATGCTTTAGTGAGAGCTGGTGGTCGAATAGAGGTCAATTCTGAGGGTATTGAAGAATATGTAATTCCAATCCAAATACCTGTGGTTGCTCCACTGGAGCAATGCTGGGAACCAAAAGAAATTGAGGGAGATATATACTTTACTCCGGAAGAAATGGAGAAAATCAAGATTAAAGCACGAAGGCTTGAGGATTATGTGACCCACTGGCAAGTGACCGGTCCCTATACTAAAAAGGGAGTTAAAGGTTTGGATTTATTTGATGTGAAATTTGGTCCTGAAGAAAATAGTGAATACGCTGACTGGAAAGAGATGCCAATGGCCACGTATAATTATGATGCAAAGGTAATGAATCTTGGAGAATTCTTAAAAAAAGGGCAATGTGCTGCCTATCTGAATACAACTATTTGGAATGAAACGAAACGAAAGGTCATATTTGAGCTTGGTTCTTCCGATGGAATTAAAGTATGGTTAAACGACAACCTGGTCCATCAAAAAAACGGGAAACGCGGACATAAACAAGGGGATGATGTTGTAGAAGTATACTTGGTGGAAGGCTGGAACAAAATTCTAATGAAATTAAACCATGGTGAGAACGAATGGAGGGCTTCTCTCGTAATTACCGATCTGTATCACAATCCATTAAAAGAATTAAAATACAAATAAAATTCGAAAAGGTGAATAGTGTGAGTTGGCGGAAACTTTCAATTAAAATAAAACACTCAGGGAAAAGAATGAAACTTATTATCTTATTGATCTTTATTCTCGCTCCGTTTTGCGGAAGTGCTCAAACGAACATAAATATTGGTGATTTTGGCGTAATTTCCGGGAACGACGACGCTACACCTGGGCTTCAAAAAGCACTTGAAGCCTGTAAACAATGCGAAAAGCCAACGCTTATTTTTCCGAAAGGGGTATACCATTTTTACCCCGATTTCGGGGTAGATAAATACTGTTTTATCAGCAACAACGACGAAGGACTGAAACGAATTATTTTTCCTCTCTTCGACTTTAAGGATCTGACCATAGACGGACAGGGTTCTTCCTTTATATTTCATGGATTTGTCAATCCATTTGTCATTGATCATTCGAGTAATGTTACTCTTAGAGGTTTTTCTATTGATTCACACCGGTCATTCCATAGTGAGGCCATCATTCTTGCCAATAGAGAAGATGGGATAGATGTAGAGATACCTGAGAGCTTCCCTTTTGAAATTAACAATGGAATACTTGTATTTATAGATGATCCTTCCGAACAGGAGTCCCTGACAACAATTGGTGATAAAGCGACATATCCATATTGCACTCTGCTTGAATTTGACACAGAAAAGCGTGAGATAGCGCACCTGGCAAAGGATCACTACGTGGGTGAAAACCCATGCGTGGTTGAGAGCCTGGGTAAGAGGGCAGTGAGGATATTTAATAAAGAGTTATCAGGAAAACCTGGAAATACATTAGTCTTCGGAGCAAACCGTAACTACCCCGGTTTTGTAGTATCTGACTGTTCCAATATTACCTTTCAAGAGGTTACCATCTATCATAGCGGAGGAATGGGGATCATTGGGCAGCGAACCCATAACATCACAGTAGATCATTGTAGAGTTACCCCTTCACCGGGCAGAATGATCAGTTGTGTTGCCGATGCTACTCATTTTGTAAACTGCACTGGAAAAATCGAATTGAGCTACAACCTATTTGAAAATCAATTTGACGATGCTACCAACATCCATGGGATCTATGTTCAAATTGCCCGAAAGATATCACCAAATGAAGTAATCGTGCAATTAAAGCACAAACAGCAATTGGGTTTTGATTTTCTGAAAGAAGGCCTTGAAATTGAATTTGTAAAAGGGCTGAGTTTAATACCCAAAGGGAGATCAAAAGTGATTGAAGCAGAGCGGATAAATAAAAGTTTAACCCGTGTTAAGTTTTTAACAGAACTACCTTATGAGATTGAGGTCGGAGATGTTGTTGCTGAGGTCCGGGATTACCCGTTTATTCATATTCATCATAATATTATTCGTAACAATCGTTCTCGTGGCATGCTCCTGAATTGCCGTGGAAAAACGGTTGTTGAAAACAACTACTTCCACACACCTGCGGCTGCCTTGCTTTTTGAAGGTGATGCCCAGTATTGGTTTGAACAGGGTGGAGTCAGCGATTGCATTATTAGGGACAATGTATTTGATAACTGTCTGTTCCCCGGATCATGGGGAGATGCAGTGATAGGGGTTAGAGCCGGAATCGAGGAAGATTTTGAAGAAAGCAGGTACAACAAGAACATCAGAATAACCGGAAACACTTTTAGAATTTTTGATGATGCACACCTTTTAGATCTTTATTGTGTGGATAGATTAATTTGGAAGAATAATAAAGTGGAAAAGACGGATGATTATCCTAAAGTAAGGGGTAAAATGGATCGGTTCCAGGTGAAGTATAGTAAAAATATTAAGATTATCGAATAGCATGTGGTTCAGTATTTCAATCACATGAATTTGTTTTCATCAAAATATCTGACAAAATGAAGCATTGTTTATTCTTATTGGCTTTAGCTTTAATATACACGGCTGTCCCAGCCCAGAAATTTGATAAATTGGCCAACACACCTCCAATGGGGTGGAATAGCTGGAATAAATTTGCCTGTAACATATCTGAAAAGATTATCATGGAAATGGCAGATGCCATGGTAAGCAGTGGGATGCAGAAGGCAGGATACGAGTATATAGTAATTGATGACTGCTGGCAGGTCAGCCGGGATGAGAATGGTGAGATTGTCATTGACAAAAACCGTTTTCCCAGTGGGATGAAGTATCTGGCCGATTACATTCATTCTAAAGGATTGAAATTTGGAATTTACTCATGTGCCGGCACAAAAACCTGTCAGGGACGACCTGGAGGACTTGGGCATGAGTACCAGGATGCAAGAACATATGCCAGTTGGGGGGTCGATTACCTGAAATATGATTGGTGTAATACTACGACACTGGATGCAAAATCTACCTATTCAACCATGCGCGATGCACTTTATACCGCAGGGCGTCCGGTAGTCTTTAGTTTGTGTGAGTGGGGAGAATCAAAACCCTGGAAATGGGCCAAAGAAGTTGGCCACTTATGGCGTACAACCGATGATATTGTTGATCGGTGGGATGCCATGATTGCAATTTTGGATAAAGAAAGAGAACTTGCTAGCTTTTCAGGCCCTGGTGGCTGGAACGATCCTGACATGCTGGAAATCGGTAATGGAGGAATGACTACGGAGGAGTATAAAACACATTTTTCTTTGTGGTGTATGTTGGCTGCACCTCTTATGGCGGGAAACAATCTACAAAATATCTCTCCTGAAAATAAAGAAATACTGACGAATACGGATCTCATTGCCCTTGATCAGGATCCATTAGGCAAACAAGGCTTTTGCTTTCGGGATAACGGAGATTATGAAATCTGGATAAAAGAATTGGCAAACAACGAAAAAGCTGCCTGTTTGCTGAACCGAAGTGATGAAGAAAAAAGAGTTCAGGTTGATTTTACTGTACTACTGAAATCAAGTGACGATTATTGGGTTCCGGATCCCTACGAACTAGAAGATTATAAAGTGCTGGATTTGTGGGAACACAAGGAGATGATCCTGAAAGAAAGCACATTGTTCATTACAATGCCGCCACATTCTGTAAAGGTTTATCGCTTTTTAAAAATGCAGTGATAAGTTAAGAATGAATATAATTACTCTACTATGAAAAAAAATATGAAAATTTTCCTTCTGGTATTATTGATACCCCAATTTTTATCAGCGCAGCAATCGGTAAACAAAGAAAAACACAGGATTCTTGTCCTAACCGATATAGAAAATGAACCAGATGATGCCGAGTCGCTGGTCCGTTTTCTTCTGTACTCGAATCAATGGGATGTTGAAGGTATTGTGGCCACAACTTCCTGTTGGCAACGAGATGAAACTGCGGATTGGAGAATTCATGAGATTGTAGACGCTTATGGAAAAGTGAGGGATAATCTGGAAAAACATGAAACCGGATACCCTACTCATGAATTCTTAAAGCAACGAATAAAAAAAGGGCTTCCCGAATTCGGGATGGAGGCCGTTGGAAACGGAAGAGACTCTGAGGGTTCGGAATGGATTATTAAAGTAGTTGACAAGGATGATCCTCGCCCGGTTTGGATTCCAATATGGGGTGGAGCTAATTGTCTGGCCCAGGCGCTTTGGAAAGTGAAAAATACCCGATCTCCGGAGGAACTGGAACTATTCGTAAATAAAATCAGGGTGTATACCATTTCCGATCAGGATAATACTGGCCCATGGATTCGAAATACCTTTAAAGATCTGTTTTATATTGTAAGTCCGGGAAAGCAGGAGTATCGATCAGATGGATATTTTTATTCCACATGGATTGGTATTTCCGGAGAACGTCGTTACCGTTTTCCGAGTGGTGCTGATAAATATATTGTGGACAATGACTGGGTTGATAAACACGTACAGTCTAAGCATGGCCCTCTTGGTGAACAATATCCTGATATATGGTACATTATGGAAGGAGACTCTCCTACGTTTTTATTCCTGATTAACAATGGTTTAAACTCCCCCAATAATCCGAATTGGGGTTCATGGGGAGGCCGGTATGAACTATACATACCACCTACGCAAATATTTTTCCATGAAGCGGAAACGCGCCCGATATGGACAAACGCGAAAGACATGGTAGAAGTCGACGAAACCATCTACGTTGATGAGCAGGCAACTATCTGGCGCTGGCGTGAGCACTATCAAAATGATTTTGAATCACGAATGGATTGGTGCGTAGAATCATTTGATGAAGCAAACCACCCTCCTGTTGCAAAGCTGAATCATTCAAAAAAGCTTTCTGTTATTTCTGAGGAAGAATTTATACTGGATGCATCGCTTTCATCTGATCCGGATGGAGACGGAATATCTTATAAGTGGATCTATTATCGGGAGGCTGGAAGTTTTCCTTCAGTGATAGACCTTGAGAAGAAAAATGAGAGTGCGATATCCGTGGATGCGCCAAAAGTGAACAGGAAAGAAGAACTGCACTTTATTGTCGCTGCAACTGACGATGGTAAACCGGCCCTTACAAGATATCAAAGGGTAATTGTGGAAGTCCTTCCAAAAGAACAACACGAACAAAAGCAATGAATATGAAAAACATATTTCTTTCAATACTATTGAGTGTCTTATCACTGATACTCTTATCAGCTTGTAAACATAAGAGAAAGGGGGCCATTCATACAGATAGCTCTGCCAAACCCAATATTGTACTTTTTTTTGTAGATGACCTGGGGTGGTCAGACCTGGGTTTCCGCAATAGTATTTTTGAAACGCCAAACATTGATAAACTTTCAAAAGCAGGTATTCGATTTGAGCAGGCATATATTTCCTGCCCTGCCTGCAGTCCAAGTAGAGGTACATTATTAACAGGGAAGCATCCGACAAGATTACAACTGGTCCGGCATATTCCGGGTGATGATGATGTTTCGGAATTCAATTACCTGGACTCTGATCCGGCACACTTCCCCAGCAGAAACTGGCTGCCTCTGGAACATACTACCTATGCAGAAGCATTGAAAAAGCAAGGATATTACAATGTTTTTATAGGAAAATGGCATCTTGGGCCAAGGAATTTTTATCCTGATAAACAGGGATTTGACGAGCAGATAGGCGTCACTGATTTTGGGAATCCGGGTTCGTATTATCCTCCCTATTTTTTCGACTCTAATCTATTTCCTGATAACAATCATAGGTATTTAACGGATAAATTAACTGATAAAGCAGTAGGTTTTATTGAAACTTACAATAAGGCGAAGCCGTTTATACTCTCCTTCTGGTATTATGCTGTACATGCTCCTCATGAGGGGCGTACTGATTTATTAGAACATTTCAAGGCAAAAGGACTGGAGGAAGAATATGCCAATTACGTCGCCATGGTAAAAGCTGTGGATGAATCTGTCGGGAAAGTTTTGGAGGCATTAAAGAAGAGAGGAATTGATCAGGAAACCATCATTATCTTCCTCTCAGACCAGGGAGGCTGTTTTGAAAACAAACCTTTCAGAGGAGGCAAGAGTGGAGGGACTGCTTTGTATGAAGGAGGAGCCAGGGTCCCATTCTTTTTTTACTGGCCGGGAATTACCAAACCCAATACAATCAATAATTCAATTGTCCAATCAACCGACCTGTTTCCGACTCTGGTTGAATTAGTTGGAGGTAAGGTATCCAATTATAAAGATATTGACGGCATTTCACTTCTTCCGGTTATTAAAGAAAATAAAACATTACAGAGAGATGCCATATTTGGCTATAGAGCATATGAGGATTTGTATGCATCTGTCCGTTCCGATAACTGGAAATTGCTGGCATATCGTAGCGGGAAAATGGAACTTTACAATCTTACAGAAGACATCAAAGAACAAGTAAATTTAGTCGATGAAAATCCCGCAAAGGTAAAAGAGTTAGTTTTAAAATTGGTCAAGTGGGAAAAAGAAATGGGAGTTGAAAAATACTCCGGCATTAAATAAATTGTTACAGTAATGAAGAAAATAATATCTATCACTTTTCCTTGCATGCTGGGTGTTTGTATTGGTACTTCGGCTATTTACAATGATCTAAAAGCGGAATCAGCGGCAAGACCGAATATCCTGGTGATTGTTGGAGATGATATTTCCAGAACCAGTATGGGTGTATATGGTTGTAAATACATCAAAACCCCTAATTTCGATAGAATTGCAAAAGAAGGCATTTTATTTACAAATGCCTATGTCACAAATCCAAAATGTGCTCCATCAAGAGCCTCCTTATTAACAGGGCGTTACTCCTGGCAACTTGAAGAAGCCTGTAATCATATGCCCGTAATGCCACCAAAGTGGGTTTTTTATCCTGATTTACTAGAGAAAGATGGTTACTCTATTGGATTTACCGGAAAAGGCTGGGCCCCAGGCTTTTATTATGGCAAACATAACCCGGCAGGATGGGAATACAACGAGATAAAATGCACACCACCTTATACGGGTATAAGTAATAAGGATTATGTGGCTAATTTCGAAGCATTCCTTGATAAAAAAAAGAGCGATGAACCCTTCTGCTTCTGGTTAGGCACCCATGAAGCACACCGATATTATGAAAAAGATTCCTATAAAAAGGAGAATAAAGATTTAAACCAGGTCAATGTCCAAAAATGCTTTCCTGATAATGATATAATTAAAGGCGATTTGGCCGATTACGGTCTTGAAGTAGAATATCACGACATGCAAATCGGTCGTTGTTTAAAGGTATTGGAAAATCGTGGAATGCTTGATAACACTTTAATAATTGCAACTTCAGACCAGGGCATGCCATTTCCTCATATAAAAGGTCAAATATTTGATGAAGATTTTCATGTAGCCTTTGCTGTCCGATGGGGAAGTAAAGTTAAAGCAGGTTGCATTGTGGATGATTTTGTTAATTTTCCCGATGTTGCACCTACGATTATGGAAGCTGCCGGAATAGAACCTCATGAACAAATGACAGGTAAAAGTTTTTTAAATATCCTGCTTTCCGGAAAATCGGGAAGAATTGATAAAAATCGCTCCTTCTCGTTGTTGGGAAAAGAGAGACATGACATCGGCAGAACGGACGGAGAACTTATTTCAGTCGGCTACCCGGTGAGGGCTATCAAAACAGATCAGTTTTTGTATGTCAGAATTTTTAAACCCAACCGATGGCCTTGTGGTAATCCTGAATATGGTTTTCTTAATTGTGACGGATCGCCTTCAAAAGACTATATCGTCGAATTAAAAGAGAACTCTCCTGATTACAAATATTTTAAAATGTCTTTTGGCAAAAGACCGGCTGAGGAGTTATATGATGTTACCATTGACCCCGATTGCGTGATCAATCTTGCCGAAAAACCGGATTATAAATCTATCAAAAAGAATCTATTTGCAAGGATGGTAAAAGAGTTAAAAAATCAGAAAGATCCTCGCATTTTTGGGAAGGGTGATATTTTCGATTATTATCCGGTTTACGGACAAGACGATAACCTGAAAAAACTCTATGGTGATAAGTATTATGATATGAATGATAAGTTTAAAGAAAAATTCGGATTCAGCCCTGTTCCAATGCCTTATGAAAATGATAGTAATAAAAAGACTTTTAAAATAATTAAGAATAAATCTCCGGAATAAAAAAAAAGTAAAGAAAAACAATTATAGTACAGACTCAAATGAAAAAAATAATGGCTGTTAAGCTTTTACTCATTATTCTTTTCCCCTTCTGCGGGATGGCACAAACATATCTGAATATGACAGATTATGGAGTGAAGCCGGGAGATGAAGATGCAACCCCTGGTCTCCTTAAAGCGCTTGCTGCCTGTAAACAACAAGCAGATGTAACGCTTATTTTTACGAAAGGAGAATACCATTTTTATCCTGAATTCGGGACAGATAAATATTGTTTTATCAGCAACAATGACGAAGGGCTGAAACGGATCATATTCCCTTTATTTGAGTATAAAAATTTAACCATAGACGGACAAGGCTCTTCCTTCATTTTTCATGGATTTGTCAACCCCTTTATCATTGATCATTCAAGTGATGTTACCTTGGAAAATTTCTCCATTGATTTCTTCCGGTCATTCCATAACGAAGCCATCATTCTTGCCAACAGGGAAGATGGGGTTGATGTGGAAATACCTGCGAACTTTCCGTATGAAATTAAGAACGGAACGCTCGTTTTTACCGATGACTATTCTAAACAGCAATCACAAACCAGAATCATTAAAAAAGTTGAATACCCGTATCACCATTCCCTGGAGTTTGATACAAAGAAACGTGAAACAGCATTTATGGCTGAAGACCAATATCTGGGAGAAAATCCATGTAAAGCTGAAAACCTGGGAGGCAGGCGGGTCAGGGTTTATGAGAAAGACCTAGCAGGAACTGTGGGAAATACCATAGTTTTTGGAGCTGCAAACCGTAACTACCCCGGTTTTGTAGTATCTGACTGTTCCGATATTACCTTTCATGGGGTTACCATCTATCATAGCGGAGGTATGGGAATCATTGGCCAGCGAACCTATAACATCACAGTAGATCATTGTAGAGTTACCCCTTCAGCTGGAAGAATGTTAAGTTGCAGTGCTGATGCCACTCATTTTGTGAACTGCACCGGTAAAATCGAATTGAGTCATTGTCTGTTTGAAAATCAATTGGATGATGCTACCAATATCCATGGTATATATGTCCAGATTGCCAAACAGCTTTCACCAAATGAAGTAATTGTGCAATTAAAACACATACAGCAGCTAGGTTTTGATTTTTTAAAAGAGGGTATCACCGTTGAATTTGTAAAAGGGCGAAGTTTAATTACCAAAGGAACATCAAAAGTGGTTGAATCAGAACGGCTGAATAAAGAGTACACCCGTGTTGTTTTTTCATCAGGACTGCCTGCCGGAATAAGTGTTGGGGATGCTATCGCCAAAGTCAGGGATTATCCGTTTGTCCATATCCATGACAATACGATCCGCAACAACCGTGCCCGTGGGATGCTCCTGAATTGTCGTGGAAAAACCATTGTTGAAAACAACTATTTCCATTCACCCGGGACAGCATTGCTTTTTGAAGGTGATGCCAGGAATTGGTTTGAACAGGGCGGGGTGAACGATTGTGAAATCAGTAACAATATGTTTGATAACTGTATGTTTGGAGTTTGGGGAGACGCAGTAATTGGGGTTAAAGCCGGGATTACAGAAGATTTTGAAGCCAGCAGATATAATAAGAACATCAAAATAACAGGTAATACTTTCAGAACTTTCGACGATGTACTCCTATTAGATCTCTATTGCGTGGATGGACTGATCTGGAAGGACAACAAAGTGGAAAGGACAAAGGATTATCCGGTAGTACATGAAAATCCGGAATTATTCCGGATGAAAAATTGCGACAACATTAAAATTAACTAATAAGCCCTGAGAACAAGTCTGGCGATGAACAATAAAAACAATTTACTTTTCGCTTCCATTCTTTCGCTGATTTTAAGTTATGGATGTGATCATAATGTAGAAGACGAGCATGCTGGAATGAGGAGCAGTGAACCAGCCCTGCGATGGCAGGATGCATTGATCAGCGGAAATGGGTCAATGGGAATTCTGGTTTACGGAGATCCTGAAAACGAAAAAATAATATTCAACCATGAGTTTTGCTATGAGCCTCTTGGAACAGAGGATGTTGAACCTCCAGACATCGCAAAATACCTCCCGAAAATAAGGCGTCTTTTTAAAGAGGGCAAATATCGTGAAGCCCACGATTATTCTTATGCCATGGCGAAAAAAGAAGGATATCCCGGACTTCTCTGGACTGATCCTTATCATCCTGCATTTCAAATGAAAATAGATCAACCGATTTCCGGAGAACCGCAAAATTATTTGCGCTCTGTTGATTTTGAAACCGGTGAAATAACGATATCCTGGTCCGATGATTCAGGAACCTGGAGTAGTAAAAGTTTCGTTTCCAGACCCGACAAAGTGGTGGTTCAGCAAATTTCAGGTGATTCACCCATTAATTGCACCATCGAAATTTCCGGTGAAATTGAAAAAGATAAAGAATGGGACGATCCGCTGGATAACAAATTGTACATTGAAATACCGGAAGGGAGCGTTTCTTCTGACTGGATTACCTTCCGGCAGGCTTACACCTTAAATAAACGCGGGTATGAGTCGGGCACTAAACTGGTTTTAAAAGGAGGCTTCTCTGAAGTTGAAGGAACTAAAGTAAAAATTATTGGTGCAAAAGAAATTCTACTTCTTACGAGGATAAATTACCTAGAAGATTTTTCAAGCTCGGAACTGGAGAAAACAAAAGGAGAGTTGGAATTACTCGAACCTAATTACACGGCCCTACTGGAGAAACATTCCGCTATTCATGGTGAAATATTTAACCGCGTAAAACTCGATCTATTTGCAATGGAGGGCAGGAACAAAACCAGCGAACAGTTCATCACTCATCAGAAAGAAAATCCTGATAGTCTTGATCCTGCCTTTCTGGAGACCATGTTTAATATGGGGCGTTATGCATTTATCAGTTCGAGCGGGGAGAATCCACCCAACCTGATGGCCCTCTGGAATGGCGACTGGCGTCCTGCATGGTCTGGTGATTTTACACTGGATGCCAACGTCAATCTTCAAATTGCAGGTACAAACATTGGAAACATCAAAGAAGGTATCGAAAGCCACATGGGATTCCTTGAAAGGATAGCCCCTGACTGGGAGATTAACTCGGAAAAATTGTATGGTTGCAGAGGCTATTTATCAGGAACCCGCACATCGGGAAGGAGAAACCTACATACCCATTTCGACGAAGGATTCCCTGGACATTTCTGGCTGGCAGGTGCAGAGTGGTTGTTGCTGCCCTGCTATGAATACTATCAGGTTAGCGGTGATATGGATTTCCTGCAAAACTGCTTGTTGCCGATGATGAAAAAAGTAGTTCTTTTCTTTGAAGATTTCCTAACAGAATTCGATGAGAATGGTAAATACTTTTTTGCTCCCTCTTACTCGCCCGAAAATTTGCCCAAAAACCTCAACACCGCGGCTGTGGTAAATGCAACCATGGATATTGCGGCAGCAAAAGAATCAATTATTAACTTGATTACTGTATGCAAAGAATTAAGTATTGAAAGTGAAAATATTCCTCGTTGGCAAGCCATGCTGGAAAAAATGCCCCAATACCTGGTGAATTCTGATGGGGCATTAAAGGAGTGGGCCACTTTCGATCTGGAAGACAATTACAACCATCGCCATGTTTCTCATCTTTATCCTGTTTGGCCTGGCCTGGAAATTAATCCGGAAGAAACGCCTGAGCTTTTTGAAGCTGCCAAAGTTGCAGCACAAAAACGTGGACGACAAGATGGTTCAGCTTTCGGATTGTCACATATGGCACTGATCGGAAGTCGTCTTAAAATGGACACGCTGGTTTACGGTAATCTGCTTTTTATGCTAAAAAACAACTATATATATCGGAGCTTAACCACTTCGCATTACCCAAATAGAATATACAATGCCGATATGCTAAACAGCCTGCCCGCGGTAGTTATGGAAATGCTTGTTTATTCGCGTCCGGGCGTCATTGAATTGCTGCCAGCCTGTTCATCCAGATTGAATAGTGGAAAAATATCCGGGGTAAATTGTCGTACACAGGCAACTGTCGAATCGCTGGAATGGAATTTTCAGGAGAAAAGGGTTGTTGCTGCAATTTCATCCAAAAAAGACCAAACCATTGAATTAATGTATCGAAAAGGAATTAAGAATCTGAGATGCAATGTTCCTGTAGATCAAAAAACGAAAAACAGTTATTTAGTGAAAACAAAAAAAGGGGAAACTATTAATCTGGAAATTGAACTAATGTAATATACAATCAAAACCATGAAAATTAAATTATTAAATTCAATTACGCTGATAAGTCTCATAGTGTCAATATCAATCATCTCAGTTTCCGCACAAACGAAAAGAGACCAAAGTTCTCCAGGTCCATTCAAACCCACCAACGAATCGTTCAGACAATACCAATATCCCGAATGGTTCCGGGATGCCAAATTCGGGATTTGGTCTCACTGGGGACCCCAGGCGGTTCCACGCCAAGGGGACTGGTATGCGAAAGATTTGTATCAGGAAGGAGGCGCTTATTATAAATACCATGTTGCACATTATGGACATCCTTCAAAATTCGGGTATAAAGACATTATCCCCTTGTGGAAAGCAGAACGCTGGAATCCGGAACAACTTATGGCTCTTTACAAAAAAGCCGGAGCCAAATATTTTGTCAGCATGGGTGTCCATCACGATAATTTTTTCTTATGGGATTCTAAAATTCATAAGTGGAATTCAGTAAAAATGGGTCCGAAAAAGGATGTTGTGGGGCTGTGGCAAAAAGCTGCCCAAAAAGAGGGATTACGTTTTGGTATTTCTGAACACCTGGGTGCAAGTTATACCTGGTTTCAAACCAGTCGTGGTTCAGACAAAGCGGGACCAATGGCAGGTGTTCCTTATGATGGCAACAATAATGAATATGCAGATCTCTATCATCCAAAAACCGCTCCGGATGACAAAGAATGGTTGACGAATGATCCGGAGAACCAGAAAAATTGGTTGGCAAGTATTACTGAGATGATCGATATGTATCAACCTGATCTTCTTTATTCAGACAGTGAACTGCCCTTTGGTGAAATTGGAAGAAAAATGCTGACTCATTACTACAATCAGGACATGGCAAAAAATGGTGGCAATCTGGAGGCCGTTTACACAAGCAAGGTGCACCCTTCACAAGGGAGATGGGTGCAGGATATTGAACGTGGAGTAATGGATTCAATTTGTCCCTTCCCATGGCAAACAGATACTTCCATTGGCGATTGGTACTATAGAACAGGTCAAGAATATAAAACCGGCACCGAAGTGATCCAGATGCTGGTTGACATTGTGAGTAAAAACGGAAATCTGCTTCTTAATGTGGTACAAACACCAGAAGGGGATCTTGAACCTGATGTTTTGGCTATATTGGATGAAATCTCCAATTGGATTCCTGCAAATGGCGAAGGGATATACGGGACGCGTCCATGGAAAATCTACGGGGAAAATCCTGGAAATGTTGTGTCTCTTAAAGAGCGTATAAGGTTCGATGAAAACTATAAATATAATGCGCAGAATATTCGTTTCACAAGTAAAGGAGAAACGCTTTATGTTTTTTGTCTTGATACCCCCCCAAGGGATATTAAAATTACTTCTTTGGGCAGTAAAAAGAAATTGAATGACAAAACGGTTGCTTCAGTAAAGATGCTTGGAAGTAACGAAAAACTGGTTTGGAAGCAAACGGAGGATGCGCTGGTAATTTCTAAGCCTGTGAATTTACCCGATTGGAGAGTGGTCACGTTCAAAGTAGAGTTTTAAAATATGAACAGATTATTTAAATGTATTGCATTACCTGCAATTATAATGATTGCGATGGGAAGCATAAATGCACAAGAGATTATTCAGAGCAAGGAATATGGTATGGAGTTTGTAAGAGATTGTACACCTACTGTACTGAAAATGATTCTGGATGCCAAAGAGAAAGGCATTTCAAAAATTCATATTGCGCCGGGAACCTACCATTTTTATCCTGAGAAAGCCTTTGAAAAATACTGTTTCATCACGAATCATGATGATGGACTAAAGAGCACACCATTCCCCCTGATAGGATTTGATAACTTACAAATCGAGGCTAAAGATGCAAAATTTATCTTCCATGGGGTAATGATCCCATTCATCATTGAAGAATCGAAAAATTTACAACTGTCCGGGTTCACTATAGATTGGGAACTGCCCTTGGGTAGCGAAGTGCTAGTTGTTGGAAGTGATCCTGAAAACAAGACTTTTGATATCAGGATCAACCCTGATCAACCTTATGAGATTCGAAACAGCGAGCTTTTTTTTCTTAAGGAGGGCTACGAGCATAATATCAACAAGGCAATTTACTGGGACCCAGCCACAGGGGCGATAGCGTATAATACCGATAAATATGCACCGGTCCCTGTTAACAACAAACCATCTGTCGTTGGCAATATTGATGCTATCGAATACTTCTATGAACCGGATCCTGTACTGCCCATCAACAGTAACAGAGGAATAGAAAGTTCAGTCTTCGCAGAGGAGCTGAAGGAAGGGCTGGTAAGAATACATTTCTCTGACAGAACAGCACCACCAATAGGGTTGGTTCTGGTTTGTAAAGGGATGAACGGAGGAAACAGATTGTCTCCCGCCATCAGAATCGCCAACAGCGATGATATTAGTATTGAGAATATCTCCATCTACAGTGCAGGAGGAATGGGAGTTGTTGCAGAAGGAAGTAGTAATATTACACTGAATCATGTTAAGGTAGAAACTGCACCGGGTAAGGGCAGGTTTCTTTCTACGTCTGCTGATGCAACGCATTTTGTAAACTGTCGGGGACTTATAAAAATGAATAATTCAACATTCTCAAACATGCTTGATGATGCAACAAACGTTCATGGAATCTTTCTGACCGTTCTGGATGTGCTTGGACCAAAAAAGGTAGGTGTATATGTTGGACATTACCAGCAGATGGGTTTTGATTTTGGTATACCAGGAGACGAAATTGCTTTTATCGTGGGCAGCAAATCATATACTCCCCTGTTTAAAGCTAAACTGGCAGGAATGGAAAAATTAAACAAAAGATATTTCATTCTCGACTTTGATCGCAATCTGAATCTGATTGAAGGTAAGGAGTATTCCATTGAAAATTTGAGTGCTTATCCTGAAGTGGAGATTTCTAATTGCAGCATTTTGAATAACCGGGCAAGAGGTTTACTGATCTCCACACCCAAAAGCACTTTGATAGAAAACAACTACTTCAGCACCATGATGTCGGCCATATTAATGCCTACTGAAATGAGTCATTGGCATGAATCCGGGGCTGCCGGTAACGTGATCATCAGAAATAACAAATTTGGAGATTGCTGTTATGGAGGAAATTCGACACCGGTTATATATATCCACACAAGTTCGAAGAGCCCCGAATATATCTTCCACAATATTCTGATTGAGAATAACGAGTTCCACACGTTCGATTCTGCGATTCTGCATGCGAATAAAGTGAGTGGGCTGATCTTCAGGAGAAATACAGTAACGACATCCGACACGTACAAGCCCCTCTACCCGGATCAACCCTCAATAAATATTGAGGAGTCAGTGGGTGTGGAGATTGCTGGAAATGTAATTGAGACTGGATTTAAAAATAAGCTTCAACTGGATAAGGTGACAAAGCTCAGTTCAACAGTAAAGATGAATATAGGTATAAAGTAATATTTATATGGTTGCTTCAATAGTTTTCACTCGTATCACACCCTCCTTTAACTCCTTTAGTAGAAGTATATTTAGACAAAATATAAATATTAGGTTGCTATGAGAGTACGAAAAGGTTGCGGCAACCTCTTTGTTAATAAAGATAGAGGTTTTATTGAAAAGGGAGGTGATTTTTTTTGTTTCCAGAAATTAAGATAAATCATTATGATAAGAAATATTTCATACGGATTGAGTTTTTTAATTCTACCGAACATCATATCTTGTGGTAAAGAAGTAGTCAATCCCAATATCATCATCATTTATGCCGATGACCTTGGATGGGCTGATTTGGGCTGTTACGGTGCACCATATTACAATACACCCAACCTGGACAAGCTGGCATCGGAAGGCATGAAGTTCACCAATGCCTATGCCAACTGTGCAGTTTGTTCTCCTTCCAGGGCTTCCCTGTTAACCGGACGCTATCCAACCCGACATGGGATTACTACCTGGATTAGAGAATATTCGAAAGGATATGAAACTGACCTGAGCAAGCATCTGCCAGGCAAGAATAAAATGCTGGAACCGGTGAATCCGTTCTGGATGGAACTGGATGAGATCACTCTCGCTGAAGTATTGAAAGATAAGGGCTATACCACCTGCCACATAGGTAAATGGCATCTTGGTCCTAAGAAGTGGTATCCCGATCAGCAGGGTTTTGATTTTAATATTGCAGGATGTGAAAGGGGAAGCCCTCCAGGATATTTTGATCCCTATGGGCATGAAAACCTGCCAAATCTACCTGCCCGCAGGGAAGGAGAATACCTAACCGACCGACTTACTGAGGAGGCCGCTGCATTTATACGGAATCATTCTGAAAAACCCTTTTTCTTGTATATGTCCCATTACGCTGTCCACGGTCCCTGGGAGGCAAAGGAAGAGGTGATTGACAAATACCGGAATTTGGCTTCTATGGATCAACTGAATCCTACATACGCAGCAATGGTTGAGAGTATGGATCAATCTTGCGGAAAGATTATTGACCTGGTTGCTGAGCTGGGACTTTCGAAAAACACACTCATAATTTTCAGTTCCGACAACGGGGGGGTGCACGGAGAATCCAACCAACACGAACATATTACCTCCAATGGCCCCCTACGTGCAGGTAAAGGCTGGCCCTATGAAGGGGGGATAAGGGTGCCGACGATTTTTCACTGGCCTGGGATGATCGAAGCCAATTCGATTTCAGATGTTCCCATTGCCGGAATAGATTTTTTTCCTACCATTTGTGCATTGGTAGGAGCTGAACTTCCTACTGATCGACCCATTGATGGTCTGAATCTGGGATCAGTTTTATTCTGTGATGGACACATGCCAGAGCGTGACCTCTATTGGCATTTTCCACACTACCAAAATACCACACCCTATTCAGTGATTCGATCTGGAAAGTGGAAGTTGATCAAATATTATGAGAATAATAGTATTGAATTATTTAACATTGAGGAGGATATTGGTGAGGCCCGAAATCTGGCAGGTGAAATGCCTGAAAAAGTAAAAGAATTGACGGCAAGGCTGCAGACCTGGCTGGAAGAGACAGGGGCGAAATTTCCGATTGAGAATCCGAATTACAATTGAAGAAGTATAAAAAGTGGCAGATTAAACAATGTCCGGTAATGAAATAAATAAGCACTTCACAATTAACAATATACAAAGATGACAAAGATTAAAATTTACTTTAGGTATTTATTGACAATGTCAATGTGTTTTTTGGTTTTTGCGGGTTTTTCCCAGAAAGCGGATACACCCGTGATGTGGCTATCGTTTGATGACATAAATGTAAATATGAAATTGCATGTCCGAACGGTAAAGGATCAGGTTACAAATCGTTTGGATACAATACGAGGCACCTATGTTCTTTTGAAAGATGGTGTTCGCGGGAAATCCTTACTCTTAGACGGTTATTCAGCCTATATTTCCTGCAGGAATACGCCAGTTTTATCTGGTTCATTCACAGTTGAGGGTTGGCTTGCGATGGGAGCTTACCCCACCAATTTTTGTCCTCTGGCAGAACAAAATATGTTGTCTGGCAAAGGTTTTTCGTTGGGTATTAATTCCCTTGGCAAACCTGGGTTTAAAATTGCAACAGAAAATGGGTGGATTCAGGTAGAAAGCGCCGAAACAATTCCACTATTAAAATGGGCCCATCTAGCGGGAGTTTATGATGGAATATATATAACCCTTTATGTCAATGGAAAACAAATAGCCCGTAAAAAAGTAAATTCACCCTTTATTCCTGGCAACAATGAAGTTTTGCTTTCTTGTATAACAAGCCAAAAAATCAGACCTGAAGGTACAATTCGCCAGATTGGTACAGAACCAGTTCAGCATTTTTTTGATGGGTTGATTGATGAACTAAAAATTTGGGACAAAGCTTTAACTGAAGATGATTTTGAATCTTTAAGGAAAGAAATTTCAAACATAAAAGCACCTGACCTGGAAAAACGCCCATTACCAGCTTTGCCCGATTTACACAAATTTGGGGCAGTTTATGCAAACCTGAAATTTTATGAGTCGTGGGATAATTTTTGGCGGGTATCCGGTTTGCCTGATGTAGTAGTTTCTTTCGATCAGATGGATGGTCATTTTGTATTCTGGCGAGGCACCAGTTATATCCCTCATTGGGTAACAGAAAACGGGATTTGGTTTGATGACGAATTCATTGAAACATGGAATGAAAAGGGATGCCAGGAACCCATGTCGGATAAAAGATGTGAACATTCACAAGTGAAAATTATCGAAAACACACCAGCCCGTTGTATGGTACATTGGAGATATGCCCCGATCGATAATTGGTATACCATGGCTCACGTTGATTCTGTAACCGGCTGGGGCGACTGGGTCGATGAAATATATACGATCTATCCGGATGGAGTTGCTGTCAGGTCACAAACATTGCACAGTGGCAACACCCTTTCAAGGCATGAATGGCACGAGGCAATTATTGTTATGGGACAGGGTCAACGCCCTGAAGACGTTTTATATCCGGAAGCATTGATGATGGCCAACATGGATGGGAAGGAACAAATCTATTCGTGGGAAGTGGTTGCCCCGGATGTAAAAAAAGAAGGGACAACTTACATTATCAATAAAAAGGAAAGGTGGTTATCAGAATTACCAGGTGCAAATATCCAGTTAATAAACACCCGCTCATCGTACAAACCTTTTACAATTATCAATCCTGATGATAACCCTAAATGGGATTTCTATAGTAGTGAATTCCGTCGGGATATTTCCATGTTCCCATGGTGGAACCACTGGCCTACTGCTACCAAACCTTCTGATGGGCGTTATGCAATTGATAGCGACAGGGCCTCTCACTCTTCTCTTTCCCATGTTTGGGAATGGAAAGCTTACAAAGAATCAGAGTATTCAGAGACCAGGCTTATGCTGGTTGGCCTTACAAAAGAAAAGCCTTCCAATTTAGTATCGCTTACACAGTCATGGAGCCATGCCCCGGAAATTTCAGTGCTAAGTGGGAGTATTTCTGTAAAAGGATATGAGCCTGCCGAAAAGGCTTATCAATTCGAGTGTACAAAGCCGGGGGAATGTAATAATTTCAGTATCCGGTTGGAATGCTCATCAAAATATCCGGCAGTTAACCCGGCCTTTGTTATTTCCAACTGGGATAAAACTGACCTGAAAATAAGCATAAACGGCAAAAAAGTATCGGATAAAAAAATGTTTCGTTACGGATTATCAAATACGGCAAATGGTTCCAACCTTATTTTATGGATAAACAAGGAATTTGATAATCCCTTAACAATAGAAGTGTCTGGTAAATAATGAATTTTTAAAATCTCAACCTTGATAAAATCAATTATCGATTATGAAAATAAAATATTTATTGTTAGTAATTTATATTATTTTTGTCTTTTCGGCCTCAGGTGAAAAAACAGAACAGTGGGGCATTTATGAAATCATCTTAAAAGGTACTCAAACTGGCAATCCTTACATCGATGTTGACCTGAAAGCTACCTTTTCTACTGAGGGATTTGAGAAAACAGTAAATGGATTTTATGACAGAGAAGGTAAGTATAAGATTCGGTTCATGCCTGACAGGATTGGCAAATGGACCTACATTACACATAGTAATATTTCGTCCTTAAATTCCAAAACCGGTAAATTCGAATGTATAAAAGCTTCAGGTACTAATCATGGCCCTGTTCAGGTACAAAATACTTATCATTTTGCTTATGAGGACGGTACACCTTATTGTGAAATAGGAACGACCTGTTATGCATGGACTCACCAGACGACGGCATTACAGGAACAAACCCTTGAAACGTTAAAAAGTTCCCCTTTCAATAAAATCAGGATGTGTATTTTCCCTAAAGATTATATATATAATCATAATGAGCCTGAGTTTTATGTTTTCCCCAGAACAAAGGATGGTAAGAATGATTTTACCCGTTTCAGTCCCGAATATTTTCTAAACCTTGAAAAACGTATTAGACAACTTCAAAAGTTGGGTATTGAGGCCGACTTGATACTTTTTCATCCTTACGATCGCTGGGGATACTCACAAATGGATATGGGAACCAGTATTCGGTACCTAAAATATGTTGTCGCGCGTCTGAGCGCATTTCGAAACGTATGGTGGTCAATGGCCAATGAATACGACTTAATGGAGTCGAAAACTATGTATGATTGGGATCACTTATGTGAAGTGGTATATAAAAACGATCCTTACAAACATATGCTGGGAATTCATAATTGTAGGGGATTTTACAACCATGATAAACCCTGGATTACACATGCCAGTATTCAGTCCACCGATTTTAAATCTGCAAAGAAATGGCGTGAGCAATATAAAAAACCACTTGTTTATGATGAATGCCGTTATGAAGGAAATATCAAACCTTCATGGGGAAGGCTTACTCCACAACAAATGACTGCCATGTTTTGGAAAAGTTTGATTACAGGTACCTATGCCGGACATGGAGAAACCTATGACATGGGAGATGAGGTTCTCTGGTGGTCAAAAGGAGGTGCACTTCATGGGGAAAGTCCGGCAAGGATACAGTTCTTTATAAAATACCTGGAAGATGCCCCTGACGGCGGTTATGAACCTGTCAATGACTACGCGGCCGGTAAATACGGGGAACAATACCTATATTATTTTGATGAGGAAAAGCCTTTGGAGTGGACTTTCGACCTGCCAGACTATCGGAACTATCAGGTAGAAATAATTGATACCTGGAACATGACTTCTGAAATCCTTAACCAAAATTTTCAGAAAAAATTTACTGTAAAACTTCCCGGTAAACCCTATATGGCAGTTAAAATAACATGCAAAGGTTTTTTAATTCCGGTAGCTCCGATCACTGTAAATCACGATGGTGGTTTATTTTATAAAGAAGCAACAATTGATTTGTCGCAACCCGATAATGCTACGATATATTATACGCTGAATGATAGTCTTCCTGATGAAAATTCTTTCAAATATGTACACCCGTTTCCCATTTTTAAAAATTTGACTTTCAGAGCAGTCGCAATTAATCATGAAGGAAGTACAAGTGACCTGGCAGAGATTGAGTTTAAAAAAGTGTCGGATATCAGGGAATCAGAATCTGTCGGCGATAAGTTAAAAGGGATTTTATACCAATGCTTTAAAGGAGAGTGGGATGAATTGCCGGAAACGAAAAGATTAGTACCAGTTAGTACAGGAGTAGCAAATAATATTAATCTGGATCCCAAATGTTCTGAACACGGGTTTTGTTTGGATTTTAATGGATTTATAAATTCTCCTGAAGATGAAATGTATACTTTCTATACAAAATCAGACGACGGCAGTCGGTTATGGATAGGAGATAAATTAGTGGTTGATAATGACGGAATTCATGGAGAAAAAGAAAAATGGGGGCAGATAGCCTTGAGAAAAGGATTTCATCCGATTTGTGTTCGTTTCTTTGAACGTGAGGGCGATTGTCGCCTCAAGGTATATTACCGCATTGGAGGGGGAGTGAAGAAAGAGATACCTTCAGAAATGTTATTTCATTCAAATAAACTTGAAAATTAAGAATATAAACTTAAAAATAATGAAAAAAACAAATAGCAGAAGAGAATTTTTTTAAAAAACAGCTATTGGAGCTGCCGGTATGGCATTGGGTTTTAGTGCTAAAAGTTTATTCAAATACGGGTTAACATACCTTGCAAGTGTCCTGTTTTATAATGATATAGATGATTTTATTGAATATTGTAAATTTTTGTCATGTACTTAGTCAACAAAATTAATTTTTTAATAGCTAATCATAATGCAAAGTTCTAACCAAGTCTCAATGTATCGTCTGCTTTATCAGTCTTTTTCTTCGGAGTTCAA
>JAPLEB010000083.1 GCA_026391555.1 Bacteroidia bacterium
GAATGACGTGCGAAGCACAAATGACGCGAAGCTAATGACGCCCGCAGGGCAACTGACAGCGCAGCCGAATGACAACCAAAATTCACCAATTCTTAATTCTTCATTCTTAATTATTAATTCTTGTATTCCTTCATTAATATCCCTGCTTGTGATGGCCCTCATCTCATTCCCGTTTTATTCTCTCACTACTCTTATTGTTTTCTTCTTTCTTGCGGCTATTATTTCTTCCCATGTAAAAACCGGCATTTTTCTTGTTAAAGAAAAGATTAATTTCAACTCTATCCGACTGTACAGGTTGGTATTATTCCTGGTGCTCGTACTATTTTCAGCCCTGCTTTTAATGTTCACCCGGCAACAATACAAAACCTATTACACCTATGACGAAGCTGTAATGCTTTATCAGACAGGTATCTATGAGGAGGCTTGTAAGACATTTTCTGAAGTTTACATTCCTTTACAGTATACCGGGTCTTATCTGCAATACTACGGTAAAGCGCTAAGTATGAATGAAGAATACCCGAGAGGCGTTGAAATGCTGGAACGTGCAGCTCATTTTACTTCCGACGAAATATTATACACCACCCTCGGAGATACTTACAAAGCCTTAAAGAGATATTCTGAGGCAGAAGAAGCCTATTTGCATGCTTCATTCATGGTACCACATAAGCTTTACCCTCGATACCTGCTGGCAAATTTATATAGTGAAACCGGGCAAAAAGAAAAAGCCCTCAGGACAGCGGAAGAGCTGTTAAATAAAAAAATAAAAGTTGAATCTACTGCCACGGAAGAGATCAGGCAGGCAATGAGGAAGATAATTGAGAAGATAAAAAATGGTAAAGAAGAATTTAATTCTGACGAAAAGATTCAGATAAAGGAAAAGAAGAAAATAATTAATGAATAAGATAATGGAAACAAACCCTTACGCCAACTCCCCCATTATTAAAAACGGAACTATTATCCTGAAAACACAAAACGGCTACTTGATAATTCATATTGGGCAAATTGCTTTTTGTAAAGCTGACGGAAATTACTCAAAAATAATATTTGAAGATGGTTCAGAAGTTCTTGTAACTAAAACACTATTAGTTCTTCAGAGATATTTTAAGAAGTTCAACTTTATTCGTTGTCATAATTCCTACCTTATTAATATTAAAAAAGTTAAAGAATATGACAGGAATAAGAAAATATTGACTGTTTTGGGTCATGAAATACCGGTTTCAAGGAGAAAATGTTGTAAAGTTCTGTCAAAATTGAAGTCCAAAAATGACCAGTTATAAAGAAATAAGTACCACTTACAAAGAAAAAGATACCAGTTACTAAATGGTTGTTGTTTTATTTTGTTTTAATATAAACCCGGTTTAAATTTACTAACCATTTGGTTGTGAAAGAATAACTTAAAATGAATAAATAAGAATTGAAGGTATATGTGGGTTTGGCAATCGTTCAAATAGTCATTCAATGGTTATTAAATTTTCATAGCCGGAAGACGGAAGTCGGAAGTGATTTCCTTGAACTCTGCACTTCGGACTTCCAACTGAATGACAACAGAATGACGCACGAAGCTTGAGGAACGCATTGACGAAATCCCGAGAATCGGGAGCCATGACACGAAGTAAATGACAAAATAAGTATTAACCCACGGAAAGAAAAAGGCCGGAAACATTTAAAGCGTGACTCTTTGGATCTGCCACATGCTCTGCGCCCTAAGCCATTTGCTTCCTGCCCCGGAACCTTTTCAAAAAAAGAAAGGAGGTAACCATGATTTGAAAACAAATTTAAAGCTAAAATCTAATTCAAATTATTCAAAATTAATAAATAAAAATGATTATGAAAACAAAAATCAAAATTCTTATGGGAGCCATTTTTGTATTCCTATGTTTTCTGAACCTAAATGTGATAATAGACAGAGACAGTAATTCCACGTCAACCCTGTTGTCAATAAGCAGAAGTGCATATGCAGTGTCAGAAGGCCCAGGATTGTATCAATTTACTGGTTGTCGACCATGTGTAATGCCCTATGAACAAGAGGGGATGGAATTATGGTGTTTATGGTGTTGGTGGCCAGAAACATGTAATCCATCATCATGTTATTATGGGTGGTGTTAATAAATATTCGTTAATCTGATTAAGAGTAAATGGAGATGGATTCAAATATCATCCATCTCCATTTTAATAAAATTATTATTATTATGAAAATTAAACTATTAATTATATGTTTATTATTTTGTTTTCTTTTCTCATGTGTTAATGAAAAACAAAATGTGAATAAGATAAATAAAGACAATCGTATAAATATTAAAATCGAAGGAAACATTAACAATCTGCTCCAAATTGACTCAATTTTTTCAGATATAAGAACCATGCCTCTTGAGACAAAGGAAGAATGCTTAATTACTGATATTGTTAAAGTTTTATTTCATCAAGATAAAATGTTTCTACAAGATAAAGCCCAAAGATTATTTGTATTTAGTACAAATGGCAAATTTTTATATGAGATTGGCAAAAAAGGAAAAGGACCCGGAGAATTTTTAGAATTAAGGGATTTTGATATTGATAAAGATGGTAATATTTATATATTAGATTTCCGAGAAATCCTAAAATATACTATCGAAGGAAAGTTTTCAATCAGGTTCTTATTGCCTTTTGAAAAAAATGTAATACATTGCAACCCAATTCAGTTTGCATTAAAAAGCAATGGTAATTTTTTACTTTGGGGAGGAAGTGCTGGTATTAAAGAAAAAACTGCCGAAGACTTATTTGTAATGTATGAAATGAATAATAAAGGAAAGTTAATAAACAGATATTTCCCATTAACAAACCAAATTGAAGGTAATTTTTCTCGGTTTAAACAATATAAAGATATTATTCTAATTGATCCTGTTTTTGGCAGTAACGTCATATATTCAATTAGCAATGAAGGTATTGAAGAAAGGTACTATATTGATTTTGGGGGGAAAACACTAACCATCCCGGTTCCAGAAGGTTTCAAATCACTTAGTGATTTTAAAAGCAGAATAGATAAGAATTGTTTTCATTCGATTAGGGGATTCATCGAGTCAAATGATTGGATTTACTTCAAATTTGTTTTTGAACGCAATATTTGTAATTGCTACTTTTCAAAAAAACTTAATAAATCTTTTATCTCCAAAGGATGGCCATCAGTTTCACATCGTATTGCTCCATCGAGAATCTTAGGTAATTATAGTGATACTCTTATAGCTTTTATCGATCCAAATATAATTATTGAAGATATAAATAATTGCAAGAAGGCCGATTTCAATAGTCTTCCTGTATCAGAAAAGAAAAATATTGAAAGACTTAAACAAATTAAAAACACAGATAATCCGATTATGTTTATTTGCTCACTTAGAAACTATTAAAATATAATCAATTATGAAATATCCAATCAATCTTCTAAGGATAGTTTCTGCTTTGCTTTTCAGTTTTAATATTATTTTGTTGCTTATCATTAGAACGGAAAGAAAGAAATATTTTAATTTAAAGTTATCGTTTATAACATGCAACGATTCAATAAAACAATTTAAAGATCGTAGTAATATTTTATTGCTGAATACTTCTCTAATGTTTGAATATCAATCTAAAAGAATTGATGGAAACATTATTTTCCTTAATGAAGAAGATGATATTATAAGTATAAAACAACTTGCTATGAATAGTCCAAAACTCATTTTTAAATACTCAGCATTAAATTGTAAT
Organism: Bacteroidia bacterium; assembly: GCA_026391555.1. Lineage (GTDB taxonomy): Bacteria > Bacteroidota > Bacteroidia > Bacteroidales > VadinHA17 > LD21. Next base: position 3,718 of record JAPLEB010000083.1, read on the forward strand.
GTTTGCATCGACGAACAAATATCCCTATTAAAAAAAGCATCAAAAGATATTGGTTCGGAGAACATTATTATTATAACAGATTACGATACACCTCGGGAACTATCTCAATTTATAAGAATGAATCAGATAAATTTTAGAGTTCTCAATTTGCAGAATATGGAATTTACGTTAATAGATAAAAGTCTACCATACTATTTTATTCTGGATGAAAGCTTTTCATTAAAACTTCTTTTTATACCAATTAAAGGGGATACCTCTCTCACTCAACAATATTTTAACAAAATTAGTGAAAGATATTTTCACTAGGGAATATTATGCTTGATAATTCTTTCCTTGCTAAATATGTAAATGTCCCCAATAAGAAGTATCTTAACAATATTGATTTATATTTACGTACTGTTGATGAATTTATAACCGAAAAAAATTAAGGCAATATTTTGTTTGTGAAACCAAAATTCCCATCCTTTACCATAATAATCATTTTCATCCTTCTCATCCTTTGCGGGATACCGCTTATCCATTACCTTAACCTTGAATTAAATCCCACTGCTGCATCATCTTCACTTTCGGTACGATTCTCGTGGAATGGCGCCGAGCCAAGGATCATAGAGCAGGAAGCAACTTCAAAGCTCGAGGCCCTCTTTGCCCGTGTGAATGGGATTAGAAATATCAGTTCCACATCGGGTAACGGAAGTGGTAGTATAAGACTCTCGCTCGATAAAAATGCCGATGCTGATGCTGTCAGGTTCGAGATAAGTACTCTTATTCGGCAGGTATGGCCCGATATGCCTGCCGGCGCCCGCTTCCCTATATTATCGGTTAGCGGCCCCGACCAGGAAAACCGGCGCCCCCTGCTTACTTACAAGCTCAATGCTCTCCAGCCCCCTCCCCTGGTGCAACAATATGCCGATGATCATATTAAATCTGCCCTGTCGCAAATTCAGGGGATTAATAAAATTGATATCTACGGCGCTTCTCCTCTTGAGTGGGTAATTGAATATGATGCTGAAAAACTAAAATCAGCAGGTATAACCCCTGGCGATATTCAAAATATTGTAAATCTCGGACTTAAGAAAATAAATATGGGCGTCGGGCTATTGCCGGTCAGCAATAGAAAGAATGAGGAACAGCCTGTTTACACAGCCACAATACCTGTAACTTTGCAAACCCGCTTTTTAACAGGAGAAGATATTCTTAATATCCCGGTAAATAAATCCGGCGACCGGATTGTCTTCCTGTCCGATGTCGCAACCCTGAAACATATTGAGGGCCAACCTTCATCCTATTACCGTATCAACGGTCTCAATACCATCAATATCCTCGTATATGCGGGCCCGGGTGAAAATAACCTTGTTGTTGGGAAAAAGGTTAAAGAAACAGTACAACAAATCTCCTCATCATTACCGACTGGTTATGAATTGCTTCTGAGCGATGATTCGACAGAATATATTAACCATGAATTACATAATATTGCTCTGCGCTCTCTGTGTACATTTTTAATCTTATTGATTTTTATATTATTGGTTACCAGAAAGATAAAGCACGCTCTTCTTATCCTGGTAATGCTCGTGGGCAATCTTAGCATTGCAGTAATTTTTTATTATTTATTCAGGTTAGAAATTCATCTTTATGCTCTTGCCGGTATTACAGTGTCGCTGGGTTTGATGACCGATAACATCATCATAATGAGCGACCACCTTCGTACCCGCGGCAACAGAAAAGCTTTTCTTGCGATTCTGGCCGGAACACTTGCAACAATATCTTCTCTGGTGGTTATCTTTTTCCTGAAAGAACAGATCAAAACCAACCTGGTCGACTTTGCACTTGTTATAATCATCAACCAGTCGGTTTCGCTCCTCACCGCCCTTTTTGTAATACCGGCTCTGATGGATAAATTGAAACTTGATAAACAGCATCTGCAACTATTCCCTAAAAATCTCAATATTCAATCTTCTTCGTCCGAACTGATCATAAAAAATACCAGGAGAAAAAAGAGAGGCACAAAGTATAAACGGAGATTCATTATTCGTTTTACAAATTTATATCGTAAAGTATTTCTCTTCCTCAGAAGATGGAAAGCAATAGCAATAATGATTTTTATCCTGGGGTTTGGATTGCCAATATACATGCTGCCCGATAAATGGGATGGTGAAAAATGGTATAACAAAGCTTATAATGCCACCGCGGGAACCGGTTGGTACAAAGAAAACCTTAAACCCTGGGTAGACAAAATTTCAGGAGGAGCTTTGCGCCTTTTCACCACGAAAGTTTATGATGGTTCATATTTCAGGACTCCGGAAGAAACCTCACTTTACATAACGGCCACAATGCCACGTGGCACAACCCTGTCGCAGGCAAATGATATAGTTTCAGGAATGGAAACCTACCTTAAACAATTTATTGAGATAAAACTGTTCCAGACCAATATTACTTCGCGCAATGCCTCTTTAAGTGTTTACTTTAAAAAGGAGTATCAGCTCAGCGAATTCCCTTATGTTTTAAAAGGGGAGGTAATCTCAAAAGCTATTGACCTGGGAGGCGCCGACTGGTCAGTTTATGGTTTCGGCGATGGCTTCAGCAACAGGATTTATGAAAGCGCCGGTAGTTATTCAATAAGCATGCTCGGCTATAATTACGACCGGCTGATCTCCATGGCAGAAATTCTTAAGGATAGTCTTACTCAAAATCCCCGCATAAAACAGGTTTATGTTGTCTCGGAACGCACATATTACAAACCGGATAATACGGAGTTTGTGGTACATGTAGATAAAGAGCACGCTATGACAACCGGCATAGCGCCCGCTAATATGTATAGTTCATTACAAGACTGGTCGCTTAGTCAGCCTGCCTTTGCCAGCCTGGTAACCGGCAGGGGCTTGGAAGGCATTAGTCTCAGGCAGCAAAAAAGAAATGAGCCCGATGTATGGGCACTTGCCCGTAAGCCCCTTAACCGCGATTCAGGTATGTACAAGTTTAATGTTTTCTCCACAATACAGAAGGAGACTACCTCCCCGGTCATCAGTAAAACAAACCAGCAGTACCAGGTTTACCTGCAATTCGATTATATCGGTTCCGACCAGTTTGCACGTAAGTATATCGATGAAAAAGTCAACAACTTCAAACCTCTTGTACCATTAGGATATACTGTATCATCGGGCAATACCGGTATTTACCGGTGGGGGAAGCAGGATAAGAATCAATATTGGTTATTGTTGCTCATTGTGGTTATGATCTTCTTTATTTGCTCGGTTTTGTTTGAATCCTTATTACAACCTTTTGCAGTAATATTGACAATACCTGTCGCATACATCGGCATCTTTCT
>JAPLEB010000147.1 GCA_026391555.1 Bacteroidia bacterium
TAATGAAGTAACTCAGCAGGTACCGGTTATTAATACCGATACCTGCACATTTTGTGGCAAATGCCATGAATACTGTAATTACAATGCTATTTTCATTTTGCCTCCAATGAAAATTATAAAGGTTATTGAAGATCTTTGTCATGGTTGCGGGGCATGCAGTGTTGCCTGTAAGTTTGAAGCAATTTCAGAGAAACCGGTTTCGCTTGGACAGGTTGCCTTATATTCGACAAACGGGTTACCTGTACTCATTGAAGCGAGAATGAACATTGGTGTAATGTCGCCGGTTCCGGTAATTAAAGCTGCAATAAAACAAATTGACAACCTGGCTGATATTATCATAATGGATGCTCCTCCCGGAACATCTTGTCCGTTTATACAAACAGTTGCATCAGCTGATTATGTTATTCTGGTAACAGAGCCTACCCCCTTTGGACTCAGCGATCTGAAACAGAGTGTGGAGACACTGAAGACAATAAACAAACCCTACGGAGTAATTATTAACCGGGCAGGCTTAGGGAATAATGATGTCAACAAATACATGTTGCAGGAGGGGATTCCTCTTTTACTCGAAATTCAGTTTAAAAAGGAGATTGCTGGATTGTACTCCAGGGGGAAAATAGTATCAGAGACCGATTCATTTTTTGCAAAACAACTGCTGGCAGTAGTTGAAAATATTATTACACAACATGGAAATAGCAGTAATCAGCGGTAAAGGAGGTACAGGAAAATCTAGCATCAGCGCTGCATTTGCCACGTTGAATGGGAAAGTTGTTCTTGCTGACTGTGATGTAGATGCGGCTAATCTTTATTTGATCTTTAATCCGTCACATGAAGAAGAAAATATTTACATAACAGGCCACAAAGCTTTTATTGACTACTCCCTGTGCACCAATTGCGGATTATGTATGGACTATTGCCGTTTTGATGCCATCTCTTTAATAAATAACCAGGTATCAATATCTGAAATAGCCTGCGATGGTTGTGTTCTTTGTTCACGCATTTGTCCTGAGAATGCGATTGGGATGGTTGCAAACGATAAAAGCCGTATGTATTCAGGATCTTTTCGCAATGGGAAAATGGTATATGGCAGACTTTCCCCCGGTGAAGAAAATTCGGGAAAACTGGCGAATATGGTTCGTGAAAAAGCAAAACAACTTTCAAAAGAAAACGGGCTTGAAACCATTATACTTGACGGACCTCCCGGTATTGGCTGTCCTGTTATTTCAACTCTTACCGGTGTTGACAAAGTTGTAATCGTAACTGAACCAACTATCTCCGGTTTGCACGATATGCAAAGGATTATGGGCATTGTTCAAAAATTTAATCTGAAAGCATACGTCGTCATCAATAAATATGACCTTAACACTTGGATGAGTACCCAAATAAAAACGTGGTGCAAAGAAAGTAACATCACCATGGCAGGAGAGTTGCCATTTGATAAAAATATGGTAGAGGCTATGGTTCAAGGGAAAAGTATAATAGAATTTAATCCTAATATTAATATCAGTAAAAAAATAAAAATAATATGGAACAAAATTCTAAATTAAAAAATGTGAGTAACCTATTTGAAAAAATCCCAATGGAATGGGTTAAAAACATAATTGTAGTGGCTTCCGGTAAAGGTGGTGTCGTGAAATCAACAGTTGCTGCCAACCTTGCTATTGCTATGGCAAGAAACGGATATAAAACAGCCCTT
>JAPLEB010000010.1 GCA_026391555.1 Bacteroidia bacterium
TCGAAACATTTAAATATTATGATGTCTTTATCCGTTTCAAAAATTGCCAGACTTACAGTGCATAATGCATTGTTTTGGTCATTGCCATTAGCAGTTGCTGGAAATAATCAACAAAAATTACCAAATATTATTATCATCTATCCAGATGATTTAGGATATGGTGACATTAGCTGTTATGGAGCTACTAAGATCCGTACCCCAAATATTGACCGTCTTGCTTCAGAAGGCAAAAGTTTTCTGGATGCACATACCGCCTCAGCAGCAAGTACTCCTTCACGTTACTGTTTGCTTACTGGAGAATATGCTTTCAGAAAAGGCATACGTGGACCAATCTTCTTAAGGGATTCTCTACTTATTAATCCCGGACAGCTTACTTTTGCAAGCCTTTCAAAGAAATATGGTTATGTCACTGCATGTATCGGAAAATGGCACCTGGGGTTTGGAAATAAAACACCGGATTGGAATGGTGAACTAAAGCCAGGCCCGTTGGAAGTTGGATTTGATTATTATTTTGGAGTCCCGGTTGTAAACAGCCATCCCCTTTTGTTTACGTAGAAAATCATTATGTATTAGGACTAGATCCCAACGATCCTTTTGTATATGGGAAGAAAGCGGAAACTCAGTTTTTTTACGAAAAATTCAATGTATCGGCTATTGGTGGAGCTAAAACAGCTCATGAGCTTTATAAGGATGAAATGGTTGCCACTACTCTGACAGCAAAAGCAGTCAACTGGATAAAGGAACAAAAAGACAAACCATTTTTTCTATATTTTCCGACAACCAACATTCATCATCCTTTTACACCTCATCCAAGATTTAAGGGCACCAGTGCCTGTGGCCCTTATGGAGATTTTGTGCAGGAGCTTGACTGGATTGTTGGCCAAATTCTTACTACACTTGATAATCTGAACCTTACGGAAAATACTCTTGTAATTTTTTCAAGCGATAATGGTGGAATGCTTAATGATGAGGGTTTGATTGCATGGAAGTATGGACACCGTATGAATGGTGACTTGTTTGGTTTTAAGTTCGATGTCTGGGAAGGAGGTCAAAGGGTTCCATTTATTGTGCGCTGGCCGGGAAAAGTTCTGGCAGCTTCCCGGTCAAATCAGTTGCTTATCAATGTTGATATGATGGCAACCTTTGCATCAATATTCAACTACACCTTAAAAGAAAATGAAGGAAAGGATAGCTACAACATGTTGCCTGCTTTTCTGGGAAATCCGAATACTCAGATAAGAGATCATGCAGTGATGGCAGGAGTTAGCTTATTGGGATTACGGCAAGGAAAGTGGATGTACATTGAAGGACAAGGTGGCGGAGGATTTAAGGATTACATGAACGCTTTGTTATTGACTAATCAAAAGAATAGCGATATTGAAAATGGGGCATTTAAAAAAGATGCACCCAAAAAACAACTTTATGATCTGCAAAATGATTTTAAACAAACCGAAAATTTGTACCATAAATACCCTGCAGTTGTAAAAGCCATGTCCGGAAAATTAGAGAAAATTAAATTATCTAAATGAAAATGTCCTTGATTTTAAGTATAACATTAAAACAAATATAAAATGAAAAGATTTAAATGTATAATGATTTTATCTATCGTATTAATCCTAGTCTTTGAAAATTCAAAGGCTCAGAATTTATATACCACCCCTCCTGAAAATATAAGTACCTATTGGGTTAGCCCTGAAAACCCAACCGGAGAGAAAGGAAATGGAGGGCGTACCAACAAAGGAGCAAAGGGTAACGCATTTTATATCGTTGCGCCAGGTGAAAGGAAAATCATTTTTGATCAAAAAGGGGCCGGCATTATTAAAAGAATGTGGATGAGTGGTAGTATTGCAAAGGATGCAGAGCAAAGAAGGGCGGTGCGGATAGATATGTACTGGGATGGGGCTAAAAAACCAGCAGTTTCAGCTCCTATCGGAGATTTCTTCGGTATAGGTCTTGGAATGATGGTTTCATTCGACAGCGAGTTATTCTCAAATCCGGAAGGAAGGTCTTTTAACATTATGATCCCTATGCCGTACCGTGAATCAGCAAAGATTGAAATAACTAATGAATCATCGACCTATGTCTTGTTTTGGTATGACATTAGTTTCCTAAAAGTACCGAAAATTGAAGCTGATGCAATGTATTTTCATGCTTATTGGAATCGTAACCTGAAAACTGAGCTGGGTAAGGATTATGAAATTTTACCCAAAGTAAATGGTACCGGTCGATATCTGGGGACAAATATTGGAGTCATTGGAGATCCGGCTTATAAGGGAACCTGGTTCGGTGAGGGTGAGGTGAAAATATATATTGATAATGATAAAGACTTACCTACCCTGAATGGAACAGGCACTGAAGATTATATCGGATCCGGTTATGGGCAGGGTAAATATTATGGTCGCTATTTTGGTTCTCTGGTTTCAGATAAGGAAAACGATTTATATGCCTTTTACAGATATCATATAATCGATCCTGTATATTTCCATAAAGATATCCGGGTGACCATTCAGCAAATGGGTAATGCATCAGCTGAAAAGATTAGGGAATTAGTAACCAAAAAAGCTAATTTACAACTCGTTTGGGTTTTAGGAATGAACGAGAGTCGGCCGGAACAAATCAGATTACTTGATATGGAAATGGGAAAGGTACCGGAAATAAACAGCAATGATTTTCCAAAGGGCTATACCAATTTTTACAGGAGTGATGATGTCTCCGCTACGGCTTACTTTTATCTTGATCGGCCTGAAAATAATTTACCTGAACTCGCCTCTTTGGAACTTAGGCTCAAAGGCATGCAAGAGAAAGTTTGGGGAAAAGCAATTCAAGGTAAATAGGAATAATTGCAGAAAAACTGAATTAGTCTTAAATAAGTAAATAAAATGGTGAATGAAGAACAAATTCCTGCTAAATGAAAAAATTAGATACACTATTATTACATCCTGCTGATCAGATTACCGAGATCATTCATAGGATTTATAAGGCCGGAATGACCACTACCTCAGGGGGAAATATATCTATAAGGGATAATGATGGTAATATCTGGGTAACACCTTCGGCAGTTGACAAAGGTTCCCTAAGGAGGGAGGATATCGTATGTGTTAAGAGAGACGGGACAGTAGAGGGTAAGCATAAACCCTCTTCCGAATACCCTTTACAAAAAGCAATTTATGAAGTCAGGACTGACCTTAAATCTGTTATTCACGCTCATCCCCCTGCATTGGTATTCTTTAGTATTGTACGCCAGATTCCTGATACAAATGTTATACCCCAGGCGAGAATTATTTGCGGACCCATCGGTTATGCAGAATATTCAATTCCAGGTGGTGAGGAGTTAGGACGAAAAATTTCAGCTGAATTTTCCAAGGGATTTAATGCGGTGATAATGGAAAATCACGGAACAGTGATTGGTGGCACAGACCTCAAGGATGCTTACATAAGATTTGAAACACTTGAGTTTGCTGCCAGAACTATAATAGGGTCGCATGAGATAGGAAAGCCTGTCTTTCTAAGTGATGAAGAGATTGAAGATTTTGAATCCAAAGTTCCTGCAGATATGCCTGAAATGAAAGAGGTTTCTTATTCTCCGGATGAACTTATGATCCGGAGTGAGATCAGCAAACTTGTAAGACGAGCCTGTGATCAGGGACTGATGATAAGCTCTTATGGAACTGTTTCAGTGAGGTGGAAAGGAGAAGATTTCCTTATTACACCACGAAATGTTCCCCGCTGGGAAATGGGACTTGAGGATATCATTCAGATTAAAAGTGGTAAGCGTGAACCCGGAAAACTTCCCAGCAGGGCAGTAACTATTCATCAGGAAATCTACAGACTTAACCAGCAGGTAAATTCCATTATTACTAGCCAGACACCTAACATAATGGCATTTGGTATTTCAAACATAAAACTTGATGTAAGAACAATTCCGGAAAGCTGGATTTTTCTGCAAGATATTCCAATTATACCATTTGGTGTACAATTTTCCAAGCAGCATGAAGTATCAGGAGCGATCAGTATAGAAACTCCAGCCGTGATAATTCAGAATGACTCGGCCATAATTACCGGGAACTCCTTATTGCAGACATTTGACAGACTTGAGGTAGCTGAGTTTAGTGCTAAGTCGCTTATAATGAGTAAACCACTTGGTAAATTAATTCCAATAGATAACAGACATATTGAGGACCTCAGGATCAAATTCCTGGGTGGACATTGACCATTCAATTATATAAAATGAAACACGAAAAACTTACAACAAAGGAAAATCTTATCCCTTTCATTCTTATAACTGCGTTGTTCTTCCTATGGGGCATGGCACACGGAATGCTTGATGTTCTGAATAAGCATTTCCAGGATGTGTTGCAGATATCCAGATCAAAATCAGGCCTTATTCAATTCTCTGTTTACATGGCATATTTTACAATGGCACTTCCGGCAGGAATTTTTATGGGAAGATTTGGATACAAGAAGGGGATTGTTTTTGGATTGCTGTTATTTGCCACAGGTGCCTATATTATTGTACCTGCTTCACTGATCCAGTCTTTCTGGCTTTTCCTTACGGGGTTATTTGTTCTTGGGTGCGGGTTAACAACCCTTGAAACTGCAGCAAATCCATATACTACTAAACTCGGTCCAAAAGAGACTGCAGAGCGTAGAATTAATTTTTCTCAATCATTCAACGGTCTGGCATGGATAATAGGTCCGATCATCGGAGGACTTTTTATTCTTGGTAATGATGGCGGAGAAACCGGGAATAAACTTCATTCTATCATAATGCCATATGCAATGATCGGAACACTGGTATTAATTATTGCACTTATTTATATGCGAACAACTCTTCCTGAAATAACAGAGGAACAGCAGGAACACTATAAGGCAGCGGCCGACACCAGTGTTATTCTACTTAAACCTCTTATCAAACACAGTCACTTTGTATTTGCAGTTATTGCCCAGTTTTGTTATGTGGCAGCACAGACAGGCATATTCAGCTTTTTTGTGAACTATATGACTGATCCTGAATTACAGCCACATTTCGATAACAAGACAGCAGCACTGATGCTTGGTATCGGAGGATTTGGATTATTCATGATTGGAAGGGTCTCCGGGAGCTGGATGATGAGGTATGTAAAACCTTCAAAAATATTAGCCATTTATTCAGCATGTTGCTGCATTCTGCTCCCTGTGGTAAGCCTCGGTTTGGGTTTAATTTCGATTATTTCACTGTTCCTGCTATTCTTCCTGATGTCGATAATGTTTCCGACAATATTTGCACTTGGAATAAAAGATTTGGGTGAAAAGACGAAAAAGGCTGCATCATACATTGTTATGGCAATTGTTGGCGGGGCGATATTCCCTATGTTTATGGGATGGATAGCAGATATATCTTCGATGGCTGTCGGTTTTTTTGTACCGATTCCTCTATTTCTGTTTATACTTTTTTTCGCACTGAGAGGGCATAAAGTCGTTGCATAATAAAGCTTCATAAATTTTAATATAACATTATATAATTCCCATAATTTTAACCCACATTGCAGCTTTAAGTTTGCAACGTGCTGATATTATGAGCTATCATTTTTAAAAATTTCGGCAGGGGGGACAACGGTTTTTTTTCTCGTAAAAGGTGCATATTTATATTTTAGCAGATCGTAAATTTTCTTCACTTCTTTAGTAGGTTCAGTACATTGACGTATAGAAATGGTTTCTTTCTTTATATTGACCAGACTTGTGGTAACACATTTTTGAGTGTTCATTGTCCTCACTATTTCGCGCCAGTCGGAGCTTATCCCTTGCTGTTTCAACTGGTAGCGTATGGTTGCCACTAACCAATATGCCAACATTCCTAAATGCAGGTGCGCCATGGCAGCACTGTCTGTTTTATGGTAAATGGGGCGCAGGTCAAGGTCTGATTTCAGGACCCGAAAAGTATACTCTATTTCTCTGATAATGTTATAGATAGACCAAAGTGTTTTCTCGTCGTTTTCTTTCAAAGAGGTACGTAAAAAGTAAATCCCGGCTTGTTTGTCGGGGTCTTCTCCCGTTTTGTGTTGACAGCTTATATTTGTTGCGGTACTATTGCCATCGTCTCCTATGGTTATGTCATAATAATTATGCACCGATGGGTACTTCTGTTTTAGCCATCCTATCCGTTCGTAAACTTTATTGAGTTTTTTTGTGCCTCCCTTTTTCGTGATGCCTTCCTGTATGTTTTGTATGCCTTCTTCGAACCTTTGCGAAAGCAAGCCGTTCATGCTTTTTTCTTTCATTGCTTTTGCCTGGCTGCGCACCCAAAGGTATTGATCATTGTCGCCGCAGGTTTTAACTTTTAGCAGTTCTATCGGCTGTTTTTTCTTATCTTTTATTTCCACGGGCGATGCACTGGTGTCAGCATGATATTCTTTTAGCGATGAGCGTGATACGCACATGTAATCGTAACCCTTGTTTTTGAGCATGGCTATGTTGCCATCGGTGGCTATGCCTGCATCGATAACGACTATGGGCTTGCGATGGGAATAGGAGGTTTGATTGCTCATGGCATCTATTACAGAACCTAAGGTTTTGCAATCGGCCATATTGCCCTCGAAGATGTTCGAGTATTTCAGGAAGCCTTCACGGTTGATGACCACGGCCAATACCACGATGCGGGCATCGCTGCGTTTTTCTTTGCTGCGACCAAATTTGGATAATTTGCTCCCTGTCATCCGGCCTTCAAAATACGTGTTGGTTAAATCGTAAAGGATAATTTTATCTTCCAGGTCGAACAGCTCGTTGGTGCGTTTTGACAGGTATTGTTCCAAAGGCGTTTTTATCTTGTAAAGCTTATGCGATATGCCATAGAGTAAATCCTTGGTGAGTTTGTCTTTGTCAATTCCGGTTATTTCACTTATGGCCGAGTTCTCTTTTATATACGAAACACTTTTTAGTTCCGATGACGGATACACCGCCCTGCTTATGATGTGGGTGGTTGCCAGGGCTATTTTATCTTCGCCCCATTCTGCCTGCCGTAAAAAGCTACCTATCCCCAGCTGGTCGAAGGCTTGTTTGCAGAGCCACTCGCCACCTATTTCCCGGGCATCCTTATTTTTTAATGTGGACATGTTGACCGTCTCCCAGTCTTCATTCCCATGCTTTATATCATATCGCTTTTTACTCTTTATCTCTGCAAAATAATGCCGGGCCAGTTGCTCCACTTGATCATCGACAGCACTTGTAGAAAGGCTGTTGCCCCCGTTAGCAATCAATTCTTCTACCCGTGTGGCCAGCAGCTTCTTTTGTTCTACCGTTTCAAGCTCTTCTAACCGGCCAAACCCAACTATGATCCGGTGATAGATGCCTCCGTTTAACCGATACCCCTCGCATAACTTATATACGGTGTACCGCTCACCGGTAGTTCTATTATGTTTGAAAAATGGCTTGATAAACATAAAGCAAAGCTATGCATCTCATTAGAATTCAGCAATAAGAGCGGGGGGAAAACATTTTGATTTGAAAAATTTCTAATTTGTAACTAATTGATTATGTGCAATGATAATTTTGAGCCACAACAAATTGTTAATAAATACAGGGTTATTAACAGCTTTTTTACTATTTTTATTGATTGGGGCTGCAATGTGGGTTAAAACTATTGAATCTCATTATGATTGTTTAGGGAACCAGGACTTGTATCCTAAGATACCTTTAGAACAATTTCTAAAATCAGATTTTTTAGAAATTTTAAATTCACTAAATTCCGATGTCGAAAAAATATTCGATAAATGGGAATAAAATATGATCCTTAAAAGCAATTCTTATGGCAAGCTATTAAAGATTATTAGAACTAATCGAGGAGCATCTAGACAATGGAGAAAAAATTCATGAATCCATTTTTGGAGTTTACGAAGGCAAATTAATGGGGACCGATGTAATCCGAGATGGAATATTCGTTGCGACAGAAAAGCGGGTAATCTTTTATGCAAAAAAACTAATGGGTTATGACTTAGAATCCTTCCCGCTAAGAAACATTTCTTCTGTTGAGAGATCGAAGGGTTTAATGGGACATAAGGTTACAATCATTGTATCTGGAAATGAGGCAACATTGAAGTGGATCAATCAAGGAGAAGTGTCTTCATTTATAGAATACTTAAACGACAGAATCGGAAATAGAGAACCTACTTCAAAAAACTTTCCTGATAAATCAGATATTCCAGACCAGACAGAAAAACTTTCAATCTTAAAAAACAAGGGTATCTTGACTGAAGATGAGTTCACAAAAAAGAAGAATGAATTACTATCAAGACTTTAATATACTACGACCACCTAACACGGACGGTGGGTAATAAACTTGTCACAATTTTTGCTCGCCACCTCTTAAGTAACTACTTTTTTAAAGCGTTGAATTTTAATCTTTTAACAAGTTACTCTTTTTGGGGCCATATGTACCCATACTGAGGGACTTGACAACTTAATCTTGACAATTACCTTTTCACTCATCTGCCAAATCCGTGACTTCGGCTCTGGACAAATCCTGCAACCGAGACAAATTTATCATTCGCCTGGACTTGCAAAAATTGCGCAATGGTGGCTTGCCCGCCGGGACTATTTTTCGGCTAAAGTACCGGGACTCGTGTCGGCGGACGGCGCCACCAACGTTTACTCCCTCAACCGCCGGGCCGTTAGCTGTAAGGGTCGGGCTATCTCGTCCTGAAATAGGTTGACACTTTTTTAAACAACCTAAGGAGGAATGAGATGGAAATAGGACAAGTACCTGCATACAAAAGATGGTCAAACCGTTACAGCTATGCATTCAAAATGGAGGTAGTGGAAGCTTACCAAAGCGGCCAGATGTCTCAACGTCAGATTACCAGGAAATATGGGATTGGAAGGCCGACAATAATGGCCTGGACAAACAAATAT
>JAPLEB010000044.1 GCA_026391555.1 Bacteroidia bacterium
TCAATATCTCACTCGATGATAACTCTCTGGATTTAGATCTCACATTGGAGGTTGCTGACTATTACCGTTTAACTAATGAGAATGCATCGAAGATAATTGAGGACATTAAAAAATCTGTAACAAATTGGCGGAGTGTTGCCAATAAGTATCAACTTCCAAGATCAGAGCAGGAACTTATGGCAAAGGTATTCGAGAGATTTCTATAGGATGATGATTTTTCACTCATCCTTCCTATTATCAAATCTTTATCGGGGTCACTCATCAATCTCAATGGTTGTGTTGATTATGATTTTCCATTTATCATCTGTATCAAATCCTTTTCTTCTTCCCCCTGCTTTAAATGGTTGCCAAAAGAATTTCCGGTTATTACGATATGTTACTTCATATAGTTTCTGAGCAAGGTCGGTCCGGTCAGCCAGTCTGTCAAGAATATATCCGAGTCGCTGTATGGTAGGAGTGTAGAGTGCATCAATAAATTCTTCATTGATTTTTTCAAGACTGATCGATTCAGTAAGTTCATTAATTACTGTACAAACCCTGTTGAGGCCACCTATCCGATTTTGGTAATAAACTAAATCAGCAGCAGTTAATTCCGGAGAAGATACTTTTACATATCCGGATTCAGTTTTTCTCTTATCCAAAAGTCTTTCAGGAATTTTCTTTCTCGTGATATAGTTGATTTTGATTCCTTTTTTCCGTGTAGTGAATTGTTTTGTTGTCGTAATCACGAAAAATTCCTGAGGTCGTTGATGCGCTGCTCCATATAATGCCGCTGCGCTTAATAATCCAACATAATAACGTTTCCCGATAAAAGACATCAGATCATCAATGAAGTTCATTGGCGGGAGTATTATTCTGACTGCATATTCAGGAGGTACAATAAGATAAAAACTTTTATAAACCGATACCACCCTGTTCTTTCGGGATAACCGGTTCAGAGCAAGTGTGATTGCGTCTTCCGACTGATTTAAAAATTCTTTTCTTAACTCTTCCAAGCTGAACACATATCTTCCCCTTGATTGCTTCTTCTCAATCCAGTTAAGCAAGTAGTTCTTGTTTATTACTTTATCCAATATAGTATAATTTCCATAAAGATATCACTAAATGATAATAAAATGAAAATATTACTTTATTTTGTTTCTGATACTTCCGGAATGTGATAGCGGGAAAAACATAAGGATATTTAGTTCAGAAACTTATAATTTAACTCCCAAAGTCGAAGTCTAATAAATCCTCCAACTTGGTTACAGTTGAGCAAGAATATTCTTAATTCATTCACGGGAATTATTTCTTTCAATCATTCTACATTCAAAAACTTTTGTCCCGAATATTTAACATTTTCGGGACATTTTGAGTAACCATTTAATTTGAACCCCAAATTCGGATATTCCTGCAAACATTTGCCACTAAATCAAGTTTGCTGGCATTTGTTTGAATTCAAACATTAACCTCTAAATCTTATTTGCTGGCATTTGTTTGAAATTTAATTATCTTTGTAAAGTATAACAATTAAATGACTTGGCTAAAGACTTCATTATAGAACGGCTTAAAAAAGAATTCGAAGGGAAGGCATCCTTTTCCAGGGAAGCACTTTTTGCTTTTTATCAGCAATTTGAACCTGATTTGAACGATTCCACATTTCGATGGAGGTTATCTCAGCTAAAAGAAAAGAAAATTATTACATCAATATCACGAAGTCTCTACACTCTCGATTACAAGCCTGTTTTTAAGCCTGAGATCGGAGATATTGAAAAAAAAATATTCCACAAGATTGAAAAACAATTCCCGGATCTAAAGTATTGTATCTGGTCAACTAAAGTAGTTAGTGAATTTATGTTGCATATTCCAGGTAAGTATATTATCATTCTACAGGTTGAAAGGGATGCATCAGAACCGGTATTTGAATTTTTAAAAGTGCAGAATTTTGGAAGAGTTTATATCCAACCTGAAGAAAAGGAGATCGATCGTTATATTTTCGAAACAGAGCAGTCCATAGTTTTGCAGTCATTGGTTTCCAGGGCACCTACCCAAAGAGTAGGTGGTGCCTTCACTATTACTATTGAAAAATTGATAGTTGATCTGTTTTCTGATAAAAATCTTTTTCTTGCTTTTCAAGGAAGTGAATTAGTGCACATTGTTAATAATGCATTCCAGCGCTATTCAATAAATTTCACAAAACTGATTCATTATGCTGGCAGACGGAGGAGGGGAAAAGACATAAAACAATTACTTTTAGAGAAAACCGATATTCCTAAAGTTATTTTAAATGATTAAAACCGAATCACTTTCAGTTGACTGGATAGCCGAGAGAAGACAAAAGTTCGGAAAAGATCCGACCATCGTTGAAGGAATGATCTATGCTTTATATCTTTTAGAATCACTCAAACTTTCAGGCCTTGATTTCATTTTCAAAGGTGGAACAAGTTTGATATTGTTATTGGATCAGCCAAAACGTTTTTCAGTTGATATTGACATACCCCCCAAAAAAATATTAAGGGAAATAGATTTTGCATAAAAACAAGTATTAATGCATATTTATATATATATCTGGCAAGTATTGCATAATTTTAAATATATATAGTGAAATATAGCTTTAACTATTTTTCTCCAGTAAAGACATCTTGAAAAATAGACTGAAGTGCTTCTATTTCATCATCCTTTAACATTTGGAAAGTAGTTCTTCTCCTCTTTAGGAAAATTCCGTTATTCTGATGAGTAAATCGGATAAATAAATCAATTAGTTTATCAGGCATATCCACCCTCTGCTTCATTAATCCCTTAGCCTCATCATAGCTTTGCAAGAAATTTAATTCATTCGGAAGGTCATGGGATACAGCGGTTTCGATTACCTTACAAAGATATTCAGTTTGTACGGTTAAATCTGGAAACCGGTAATATCCCTCAACTTCAGAAGCATTTAAGACCAATAATTCCTGTTCTTCGTTTTTTGTGTACTTGATTATATACATAAGTGGCTTAGAATAAGCTTCCAGGGCGTCATCGTATTCTTTCATATTATTTACCATATGAGCAGAAACCGGAATTATCATTCCCGATGGTAAAAAATTATCCCTCGATAAAATATCGTGAATTAAAAATCTGTGAATTCTTCCATTTCCATCTTCAAATGGGTGAATAAAAACAAATCCAAAGGCAATAGCAGCCGCTCTGACAATTGGATAAACGCCTGCCATTTTAATGGCAGTATTTGAAAGCTCTTTCATTAAATCTGAAAGAAACTCCTGTGGTGGACCAACATAATGAATGATCTCATCGTAATTCCATGTTGCCTGACCAATATAATTCTGAAAATCACGAAAGCTTGTTGCTGCAAAGCGTGGATCAACAATTTGATTCTGCAATACTACCAGAGATTCCTCACTAAGTAGCTCCCCAATATCTTTCTTACCAGCATTACTCAATAAACTTACAAATCTTTCGATACGTTCCGGTGATGGTTCCTCTTTTTCGATCTGGTAAGATGAACGTGTTTCCTTTTTATACAAATAGTTATTGGCCCTTTTTAATGTTTCAGGGGAATAGTTCTTTGAGATTTTATTGAGAGTTTCAGAAAAATCAAGCGCCAGTACTTTTGAAATAGCCTCCGTTCTCTTAATAGTAGGACAAAAACCCACATCACCTAGTAAATTATTATTTATTCGCCACCTACTGTTTTTAACATTTACTCCTGTAAAATACCGTTTAGAGTCTATTAAATCCACATAGTTAATTGTTGGCCTATCCTCAATGGGGAGGCGTTCTTTAGTTAAGAATTCATACCAAAATCCAATCTTTCTGGAATATTTAAAGTTTGGCTGAGATTTTATATATTCAACTATATCCTTTGCAGAAATAGATTTTAGAACAGCCTGAAAAAAATTCATTTGAACATCATCATATTTCAGAGCAAACTCAAAATGACTTATAGGATTGTCTACCTTAAGAGCGTAATTCATCCTCTGAAATGTTTCTGTTACTGTCCCATCTTGCGATACTTCAACTTTCGATCTTGTACCAAGGAAGGATTCATGAGACAACTTAATATTTGAAAGCTGGTAGTTCTGTTTTAACCAAGTGCTTCCTATAGATTTGTCAGACATATATTAAATAAGTTTAAATTTTTATCTTTTTGCATAAAAACAAATTATGTTGCATAAATATAGTTATATTTCGAATACATTGCATATAAACAAATATTTTTTCATAATAATAACTGGTTTTTTATTAAATTGTTAAATTAAGTTCTGAAGTTAACTAAATGGAGTTTGCTATGAAATTTAACACCGTATACAAACCTTACCACCAAACAGAACATTTTGATACCACCCTTCTGATTTGTTGATCTGTTCAAGGATTCAGTATCTTGTTTTTTGCATTATTCCGGTGAGGATTTTCATGTTCGATTTTCAACTCAAAACAAGCAATTAATTCAAGGCAAACTGACCCCCTTGTGATATTCTTGTCCAAGCTTACAGTTTCTTTATGGGCACCTTGAAGAGCAGATGAGCTTCTTTGATCACTTGTAATTCCAGACGGTCATGCCCAATCTCATCTATAAGCAGCAGCTCAGGATTGATATATTTCCTCATTCTCTTATCCAGGATCTTTTCATACACTCCACTGTTGAGATCATTGCGAAAATCTTTCAAAATTGAAAGATGCTGATTTTCAGCAATTAACCATCAAATTATTTTACTTGATTACAATACCATTTAGGTTTTTATCTTTTGTGACTTTCAAGACTTGCCCTATCGCATAAAGGGGAACAATATTAATATTTCCCATCCTGTTAAAATTCTCTAAGGAGGTTCGAATTCCGAATTTGCTCTTTTTTTCTTCCATAAAGATCCGGAGACTCTGCATTTTTCCCTTTATTCCTGATTTGACCTCAACTGGAATAATTTCTGTGCCAAGCTCAATTACATAGTCAACTTCTGCCTGGCTTCCTTTTTTTTCTCTTTGCCAATAGTATAGTGCAGCAGCCTGGTTTTTCGGTTGGTTTTTTATTAGCTCCAAACCTGTATAAAGCTCAGCAATTACTCCTTTGTTAATCAGTGAGATTTCTGTGTTTAGAAATAATTCTGACAAGTCAAGATTTAAAAATCTTTGAAATATACCGGTGTCAAAAAGTAAATATTTTGTAAACTTATCATTTGTCTGCGCACCAAGAGGAATTCCATTTGAAGATGAATGAATAACAGGGTAAATAATACCAGCAAGTTCTAAAAGTTCCAGACTTTCTTTTAATTGAGAACGATTTGATTGGGAATCAATTTGCGAAAGAACAAACTTAGAACCTGTTTGCATAACGACGGAAGAAAATACTTCCCTTAATCTGGAGGAAGGAACTTTTGATTTATACTTGGAGAAATCATCATATAATGAATTTGTTAATTCCTCCAGTATCCCCTGGCAATCAAGCAATGATGCTCCATTTGAATAAGAAGCTACAACCTCAGGCATTCCACCAACTGTGATATACCTTATTAGTTGTTGTTTGAGTTTGTTATGAAGGAGTTCTGATACCGGGGTATCGATGATTGATTTATTTATAAGCCTAACCAAAGGTCCTTCCTTAAATGCGATTAGAAATTCGCTAAATGAAAAGGGGTAAAGATATAAAGACCTTACTCTGCCAACTCCAAAAGAAGGTAAATCTTTTAATGCAAATTCTAAAAGTGATCCTGCGGAGATTAGGTGAATATCAGGAGCTTTCTCATAAAAATACCTGAGAGATGTAATAGCAGGAATACAAGCCTGTATCTCATCAAAAAAGACTAAAGTTTTGTTGGGAATTATAGGAGTATTGAAAAACAGAGATATTTCTTCATAAATACTTATTGGATTGATATCACCCTCAAACAGCTTATGAATTGACTTGTTTGAGATAAAATCCAACTCTATAAAGTACTCAAAAGTTTTACCCAGATTTCTCACTGTTGATGATTTTCCAACCTGTCTGGCACCCCTTATCAGCAGCGGTTTCCTTGAAGGCTGATACTTCCAGTTAATCAAATCATTATCGATATCTCTTTCTATGTATTGCATAGTCTTATTTTATACAAAGATATATTTATATATTAAAAGATGTACCATAAATATGATATTTTGTACAAATAAAGGGACCTTAGAAATATAAAATATTAAATAAAGTACTACCTTAAGCATAGACATAATCAATTGAATAAATAATTTTTTTAAGGTTAATTCTACGAAAGAAATACAACCGCCTGGGACAGGTACATATACGACGATAACACCAATGTAACCAGAAACGGCTACAATAAGCTCTATGGTTTCTCAGTGCGTTGTGTTCGGGATCTTTGATTTATTTGACAATTTGACATACCGCGTACCGACCAACGGGAACTCATGAGCAATAGCGAATAACCGGGCGAATTTTTTTTTAAAATGGCACCTACGATGAATTGCCTGTTTACCCTTGTGGATTTTTTCGGAATGACATGTCATACGGCGATGATTGATATTCGGCAATAATTGTAGAGACAAGGCATGCCTTATCTACGTATCCCTTACGCCCGCGCATAGTGGTGGAATTATATTACAACGGGCTTTGCCTGTAAACCAAAAATCCCCGATAGTGTTGTGCTATCGGGGATTTTAAATATGTCATTTTACTTTTTTATGGCAAATAAACATAATTAATATTAGAGAAATGGATTGACACTTTATGGGATAAACCTGCTAAATATTGGTATTTTTGGCGATTATTTGCCAATTGGAGCAACTAATGAAACAATATAGGCAGACACATTAAAATCAGAATACTTCAAAATAAAATGAAATTTACAGAACTCAGGCTTGAGGCGCAATTATTGGAAGCCATATCATACATGGGCTTTGAAACGGCAACGCCGATTCAGGAAAAGGTTATCCCGGTTATTCTCGAAAACAGAGATTTAATTGCTTGTGCACAAACAGGTACAGGTAAAACAGGAGCATTTGTTTTACCAATTCTCAATAAGCTGATTGGCAAAAAAGAAACTAATATAGATACCCTGATAATAGTACCGACAAGAGAATTGGCAATTCAGATCGAACAACAGATACAAGGGTTCTCTTATTTTATTCCTGCTGAATCGATGGCAATTTATGGAGGGGGTGACGGAAGAGACTGGCAATCAGAAAAAGACGCCTTCATAAATGGAACTGATATCATAATTGCAACCCCGGGTAGATTAATGGCCCATTTGAAAATGGAAGGTGTCAATTTTGAAAATTTGAAGCATTTAATTTTAGATGAGGCTGACAGGATGTTAGATATGGGATTTATTGATGATATAAAAACAATCATTTCCTATCTGCCAAAGAAACATCAAACCCTACTGTTTAGTGCTACAATGCCAAAAAGTATTCGTCAATTGGCTCAGCGAATTTTACACAATCCGGTTGAAATATCTTTATCCATCTCTACCCCTGTCGATAATGTTGATCAAAAGGCATATTTAATCTTTGATGAACAGAAAGTAAAAATAATGGAACACATTTTAGTTGAGCGTAAACACTATGACAGTATCCTGATTTTTACCTCTACGAAAAGCAAAATATCTGATATTGTCAGATCGCTTAACAGAAATGGCTTTCCTTCACAAGGAATTTCTTCTAATCTGGATCAGGATAAACGGGAAGAAGTTTTAAGGGATTTCAGATCAAGACAAATACGTATATTAGTGGCTACAGATGTCATGAGCCGGGGCATTGATGTTAAAGAAATTAACCTGGTAATCAATTATGATGTACCTCATGATGCTGAAGATTATGTTCACAGGGTAGGAAGAACGGCACGAGTTAATGAGAAAGGTGAAGCTATCACTCTTGTCACTCAAAAGGAGATGTATAAATTAAGAAAGATCGAGCAATTAATAAAAGCCATTATTCCAAAAATTCAACCACCCGGCGACATAGGCCCGGTACCGGAATGGAAAGAGGGAGGACTTAAATCAAATAACAAAAGGAAATTCTACAGAAAAAGCCAGTAGCCCAGACCATAGCTGGCATTAGCAGTTAAATGAAAAATGAAAAATGCAAAATGCAAATTTGAGGTCATGAAAATCTAAGAAACAAGCAGCTGTTTTACTTTAGCTGAGATATCTTTACCATCGGCCTTTCCAGCCAACTCTTTCGTGGCAACTCCCATCACTTTCCCCATTTCGGCAAGTGATTTTGCACCAACCCTTTCAATAATTGCTTTGATATTAGACATGAGCTCTGCATCGCTCATTTTTGCCGGCAGATATTTCTCAAGAAAATCTGCTTCAATGACCTCTTTATCATATAGATCGGGGCGATTCTGTTCTTTATAGATTGCAGCAGACTCTCTTCTCTGCTTAACTAACTTCTGAATGATCTTCAATTCATCTTCAGCAGAAAGAATGCTATCAGCACCTTTTTCACTGCGCGCAAGGACAAATGCAGTTTTCGCGGCCCGGATCGCTTCAAGTGAATCTTTGTCTTTATTTTTCATTGCAGTGATGAGATCAGCGGCAATTTTCTCTGTAAGTGACATAATGGGAAAATTTAAATTATTCAACCTGAGTTAAGAATCATGATATAAAGATACAAGATAATGATCAGAAGTAAACAATAAACAGGGATCCTTTCTATTCACCTTCCCGCCTGTAGACGTACCTTCCATTGTGAACCGGTTGAAGAGATTTTTTTGTTTTAGTATATCATGCGATAAGGAATATCATCCTCCTTTGTATTTACTCCACTCATTTGTTAATTGTTGTTAAATATTTATTAGTGAACATCACGGAGTTTAATTTTTGATAATTTTGTAACGGGATATATTTAGTTTATTCAAAGTTAAGATAAAGCCACAAAAGATGAGGAGATCAATCATTATTACTTGTGTTATTGTTGGTGCATTAACAGTTTTATATTTCTTCAACAAACTTACTTCAAAGACAAACACTAAGGATTTATATACAGAGGTTAAATTTGGAGATTTTGAAATAGCTGTAACGGCAACCGGTGAATTAATAGCCGAGAAATCAATTGATATTAAAGGACCCATGTTTGGAGATCTCGAAGATATCAGGTCGACACATATCGGAATACAGGATCTTATTCCGGAAGGTACAATAGTTAAAGAGGGTGATTTTATTGCCACACTTGACAAAACAGAATTTGACAATGACCTGAAGGATGAGATCGAGCATCTTGAAACACATCAGGCAGAGCTCGAAATGAAAATCCTCGATAGCACTGTTCAGCTTAATGAAATGCGGGATGATATCAGGAACCAGAGATTCATTGTTGATGAGGCTGCCATTACTCTTCATAATTCAAAGTATGAACCCCCTTTTACAATCCGACAGGCAGAGATTGAACTCGATAAATCACAACGGGTATTAGAACAGAGAGAAAGGAGTTATACTCGTATGTTAGCTAAGGTCCGGACGGGGATATTCATTAATGAGACAATTGTTTCCAGATTAACCAGAAAAGTCAACGAACTGGAGGAGGTGTTATCAGAGTTTACCGTAACAGCGCCTTCTTCAGGAATGGTTATATACAAAAGAGACAGGCACGGCCTTAAAAGAAAGATTGGATCCTCAATCGATGCATATGATCGTGTTGTTGCCACTCTTCCTGATCTCTCATCAATGATTTCCAAGACTTATGTTAATGAGATTGATTTCAGTAAAATCAAAACAGGGCAAAAAGTCAACATCACTATAGATGCTTTCCCCGAAAAAGCATTTATCGGCATTGTTTCAAGTGTGGCCAACATCGGTGAAAAATTACCAAATACTGACGATAAAGTGTTTGAAGTGCAAATTAAAATTGATGGTTCAGATCTTTCACTCAGACCTTCGATGACTACCGGAAACAAAATAAGTATTACTATCATTAATGATGCTGTTTCTGTTCCTATTGAATGTGTACAGGCCGGAATTGACAGTATTCCATTTGTATATACAAAAAATGGCACTAAACAAATTGTTCTTCTTGGTGAATCGAACGGAAAAAATATAATAATTGAAAAGGGCCTCGAGCCTGGCATAAAACTTTACCTTTATAACCCGGAAAACCCTGAAAAATTCAAGTTGGTTGGAGCTGATTTGATACCTGTTTTAAAAGAGCGTGAAAAGGCCAGAAGAGCTGAATTTGAATAATACAGGAAGTAAACCGGAATTGTTCTTTAGCTTGGCTCAACATGAATCGTCACGTTAAGGTTCTCATAAATACCGGTAAGTTCATTCTCTATTTTGTCGCAATATTGATGGGCGCTTCCCACCGATACATCTTCAGGTATCTGAATATGCAGATCAATAAAACGGTAATTCCCGGCTAAACGTGTCCGGAGGTTATGATATCTCACCTCCAGCCTGTTTAATGTCTTCTCAAGTTCCTCAATTTCATCATCGCCCCAGGCTGTATCAAGAAGAGGAGTGTATGCCCTTTTTAGAAGATGATACGACTCTCTTATTATAAAAATAGCAACCAATATTGCTACAACCGGATCTAACCAGTTAATTTCGGTAACCATTATAAGAATAAGGCCCACCGCCACACCCAACGAAGTGTAAACATCTGTTTTAAGATGAAGGGCATCAGCTTCGAGGGCAACAGAATTTGTTGCATGGGCAACCTTATATAATCTTCGTGAAACAATAATATTAACAATTGCTGAAACGATCATTACAACAGAACCTAAGGCTATTGATTCCAGTTCAATTTTCTCTCCGAACAGTTTCTTGGCTGCTTCGAAGATAATCCAGATGGCAGCAACAAAAATAAGCATGGCTTCAATCACCCCGGAAATATTTTCAACTTTCCCGTGTCCGTAGGGATGCCTCGAATCGGGTGGATTATCAGAAACCTTAACCGAAATGAATGCAATAATGGCAGCAATAAGATCCATAGAGGAATGGATAGCTTCAGAAATTATGCTTACCGACCCGCTGATAAGTCCAACAGCTAACTTCATTATAATCAGTAAAGTGTTGGATAAAATTGAAAGGCGTGCTATACTTACTTTTGCATTCATTAGGTTTTCAGGGTATTTTGGAAGAGAGCAACCGGAGCGAATGATGCTGCCATATCGCATGTATTCTATACCGATAATATCTTCGCTAATTCAACAAGGTCGTGGTTAACATCTTTATGAAGTTTAACGGCTCTGCGAAAAGGAACAAGAGTGATCTCCCCATTCATTATTCCAACCATAACACTTTTCTGGTCATCGATAAGTGCTTCAACAGCAGCATGCCCAAGACGGCTTGCATTTACCCTGTCGATAGCCGATGGGGATCCTCCACGCTGAAGATGCCCTAACACTGAAACTCTGATGTCATACTCTTTAAAATCATCTTTCACCTTTTCGGCTATTGCAAAAGCGCCTCCTCCTTTATCTCCTTCTGCAACAATTATTATATTGCTTGATTTCTTTCGTGTGTTGCCTGCCTTTATCATCTCAATCAGATCCTGTTCTGCCCCCTTGATTTCGGGAATGATAATTGCTTCAGCACCGGTAGCTATTCCGCTGTAAAGAGCTATGAATCCGGCCTCAGCTCCCATAACCTCAACAAAAAACATCCTGTTATGAGCGCTCGCCGTGTCCCTGATCTTATCTACAGCTTCTACAACAGTATTAAGCGCTGTATCGTAACCAATTGTGTAATCAGTGCCGTAAATGTCATTATCAATTGTCCCGGGGATCCCAACAAAAGGGATATCATACTCTTCGTTGAATAATCTTGCACCTGTAAATGATCCGTCTCCACCAATAACAACAACTCCGTCAATCTGAGCTTCCCTCAGATTGTTATAAGCTTTTAGTCTTCCTTCCGGTGTTCTGAACTCCTCACATCTGGCAGTCTTTAGTATTGTTCCGCCTCTCTGAATAATATCGCTTACACTCTGTGAAAGAAGTGGTTTGAAGTTTGCATCAATCATCCCCTGGTATCCCTGGCAGATGCCAATTACTTCCAGTCCATTATAAACAGCAGTTCTTGTCACCGCACGAATAGCTGCATTCATTCCGGGGGCATCTCCTCCTGATGTCAGCACCCCGATTTTCTTAACCTTTCCCATAAATACTAATTGTAAAATAAGCCAACAAAGGTAATATAATTATTTTGCCTGACAAATGACGGAACTTTGCTATAGTCAGATATTTGAAATGATATCCCGTATATTTTCGATGAGCCATTTTGGTGTGGAAGTGGCTCCGCAGATGCCAACCGATTTTTTCCCGTTGAACCACGATTTTTCAATTTCTTCAGGTGATGAGACAAAATGTGTTTCCGGATTGATGTTCTTGCAAACAGAATAGAGCATTTTCCCATTTGAGCTTTCCCGTCCGCTGACAAAAATTATGGTGTCGTGTTTTCGGGCAAACGCCTTAAGATGAGGCTCTCTGTTTGAGACCTGCCCGCATATAGTTTTATTAATGATCAGATTCTTATCAGGGTCTGATATCCCGTTTTCCGCTATCTTTGAACGCAGAATGTCAGTAAAGTTACGGTACTCTTTAACACTCATTGTCGTTTGAGCAAAAAGAAATACAGGCCTGGAGACATCAATTTTTTGGAAATCGTCAGGCCCGGAAACAAGAATACCTTCATTGTTTATCTGGCCAAGCAATCCAACCACCTCCGCATGACCCGGCTTGCCGAATATTACAATCTGGCCGGCGCCCTCTTTCGTTTTAAGCCATGTCTCTTTAATTTTTAATTGTAACCTTTTTACAATCGGACAGGTAGCTTCAATTATCGTAATATTGTTTTTCTCAGCAGTTATATATATTTCCGGGGGTTCTCCATGAGCCCTGATAAGTACTTTGCAATTCTTAAGCTTCCTGAACTCATCATGATCTATAGAGGTAAGGCCCAGAGATGAAAGACGCTGTACTTCCTTATCATTATGAACGAGAGTACCGAGCGAAAAAACTTTTTCCCCTCTTAAAAGAGCTTTTTCCGCGATCTCAACTGCATTTTGAACGCCAAAACAGAAACCGGATTGTTTATCAATTTCAACTACCACTTCTCTTCCTTTCAATGATCTGTTTTACCCACGACATCTGCTCTTCTACAGTCATTCTGCTGTTATCGAGGACCATTGCATCATCGGCTCTTCTAAGGGGACTTATATCCCTGTTTTCATCAGCAATATCGCGTGCTATTAAACTTCTTTTAATCTCTTCAAAATCAATGATAATATCTCTTCCTTTCAGTTCATCATGCCTTCTTTTAGCCCTTATATCAATGGATGCTGTCATGAATATCTTAATATCAGCATCGGGGAATACTACTGTTCCAATATCCCTTCCGTCCATTACAATTCCTTTGTGAGCGCCTATCTTTCTTTGTAACTCAACCATGAGTGAGCGGACCTGCGGTATCTGGCTTAGCCTGCTTACCTGATCCGTTACTTCAATACCCCTTATCTCCTTTTCAACATTTTCGGAGTTAAGGAATGTCTCATATTCATTAATATCTGGATTATAAATAAAATCAATATGAATGTTTTTAAGTTCCGAGAGAACACCGGCAGTATTCAATCCATACTTACCAATAAAATTTCTCCTCATGCAGTAGAGTGTAACTGCACGGTACATCGCTCCAGTGTCAATAAATATGTAATTCAACTCATTTGCGATCGACCTTGCAAAAGTGCTCTTTCCGCACGATGAATACCCGTCAATTGCTATAATAAGTCTTTTCTCCATTCCCGAATATTATTGAAACAAATTCAGAAAATAAAAGTTTAATTTCGGTACTTTTTATAAATATTATCCGGTCTTAAGATCAGGGATAGATGTGAGGATGATCCTGCAAGATGGTAAGTTGCTCTGCCAAACTCAATATCCATCCACGAAGTATTAATGCCAAAGCCCCACGAAAATCCAACAGTCGACACGTTTGAGTCAACCTGCAACTCACTTCTTCTCTGATAATTGTACCCGGCGCTTAAATAAAAATTCTTATGAGGGATCAGTTCAACACCCAGCACGAAATGTCTCATAAGGTTTTCAAAAAATTCTGCCGATAATAAGTTGTAATTTCCTGTTGTATCTGACACACTATACTGGTATGTAAGGTCAAATTTTTCGAGATGTCTCAGAGTTAAGGAGAAACGAAAAGGTGCGTGGGCCAGCCTCTGCGATACGCCTGCCTGTATCTCAAAGGGCAGTTTCTGATGTGGTTCTCCAGCGTAGGTTGTAACCTGGTAGCCGGCATTTTTAATTGCCAAACCGGCTGAAAAGAGATTGCTCTGGTTGTGGTACGCTGCCCCAATATCAAATGCGAATCCGAATGAAGTATAATTTTCAAGATGCGATAATACCGGTTTAAAGTTCACACCTACTGCGAAAAGGGAATCAATTTCACGCGAGTAGATCATTGAAAAGGCATATTCAGCGGCACTGAAGTCACCTGTTATGTTCCCCGAAGCATCAGCCCCGGTAAACGAACCATAATTCAGGTAGGTCAACCCGGCTGCAAAATTTCCGGTTGCGGGATATGATCTCGAGTACATGGCCAGTCCATAATTTATTCCGGCAAAATAGTTTACATAATTTAACGCCAGGCTATTATTCATACCGGAATTAAGAAGAGCAGGATTGTGATAGGCAAGGTTAAGATTATTCCCAGGTAAAGAAACATTAGAGCCACCAAGGGAAGAGACAAGCCCTGAATGAGTAAGGTTTAGGAATTCATAGATATTATCGCCTCCGGTCTGTGTAAATGAAGGTGACATTATAATGCTGAAGAAAAGAATATTTAAGACCTTTTTTCCCATACCTGTTAATGCACATCAAATATAGTATGTTTTATTTAAATGGATTAAGCTGTTTTTCCCGTAAGCGCAAGCGCCTCGTCTATGCTCTTATTCCTGCCATCCATCTGCGACATAAACAGTCCGGCAATTACAATGGCCATCCCGATAATGTTCTGAACAGTCAGTTTATCCCCCATTAAAATGAAAGAAAAGAGAGCTGTGAAAACAGGAATGCAGTTTGAAAAAACATTTGCCTTTGATATTCCCATATTCCTGACTGAGTAAGCGAAGAGAATAAAAGCGCAGCATGATGCAAAAACAGCAAGTTCTATTATCGGTATAAACATATTAAAGGTGAATGGAGTAGTAATGAAATGGTTGAAGTCGAGAATTAAAAAGAGGGGAAGAAAAAGAACAGCCCCAATAACGTTCTGTACATTTACTATAAAAACAGGACTATAAGCTCTGATCAGGCGGCTTAGCGTGAGGTTATATCCTACAGCTGACAAAACGGCAAGAATAAGAAGACCCAACCCTTTTATATTGAAGGAAATACTTCCATCTTTATTAAGTATGAATACCAATACTCCTATAAATGAGATGACAATTCCTGCATAATTTATCACCCTCAGCTTTTCTTTAAAAATCAACCATACCCCGATAGTAGCAAAAACTGGTATTGTTGATATAAGTACCGAACATACAGTTGCTGAAACATAGGTAAGTCCGAAACTCTCACCCAGAAAATAAAAGAAGGGTTCAAAAAGCGCAAGCATCAGAAACAGCTTCCGGTCGCCTTTCCTTATCTTCATAAAGTTCTTTGTAATAACCAGATATGTTGTAAGTAGAATTACTGAAAACAGGAGCCGGATAAATACTATTGTGATAGGGTGGAATGTTTTATTAGCAACCTTGAACCAGATGAATGAAAATGACCAGAAGATCATTGCCAACACTACTGCACCATATGTTTTAACTTTGATATTCAATGTTTTACCTTATATTCTAATCCTAATAACAGAGTGGCGAATTTATAATTTTTTATTATATTTCTTATATCTTATCGCGATAAACTTAATTGGCCTGAATAGTCTTTTTAGAATATTTCGACCATCTAAGTTTTATTAAATATTTTATATCATTACTGACCGACTAAAAGTATGAGATTCTTCGCTTCGCTCAGAATGACAAGCGTTTAGTGAGTTAGAGAGTCGAGGGTGGTGGTTGGAGGCACAGCCTCCAAC
>JAPLEB010000028.1 GCA_026391555.1 Bacteroidia bacterium
CTTCCGATCTCACTCTGATTTACTCGATGATATCTCTTATTCTTTTATCAACCATCTCCTGGTCGGAAGTAAATGAAGTCAGCCCGGCAAGATTAAGTAATGTATCCGGCGCAATTTTGCCTTCACTTATCTTCTTCTCCCATCTTGAATGCACAGGTATTTTTCCATCAGAGACGATGAAGCTCTTCTCTTCTTTTGTCAGAGAAGGGAACATATCCTCACAGCCTTCTTCATGAGCTATGTGAATCAGTTCAGAACCTGTGGCAGGCACTTTAGAGGCTAGTCTTTCTGCAAGATGAAGTACTTTGTTATCAACCTCCCAGAACTTTTCAACATGAGCCCCTTTTGCTGAATCATAAATACTAACATGATAGTTTTCGTGGGTCCGTGATGAGAACTTTCCACTTAACTCTTTTCGACCGGCAGCTGCTACTTTTGGAGGCATGGTATACACATTCGTTCCTGCAAGAAGCTCCAGTTGATTGCAGCTTCTCAAACTTGCAGCAATCAGTTTGGTCTGCCATGGGTTCTTTGCAGAGAGACCTGTTACCCAGTTCTGTGATGAGATAACCGCCATCTCTCCTGCCCCTGAGCCATCGCCTAGTTTATTGTTAATCATATAGGCGCCAATCCTCCCAAGGAAGACATTAAGGTAGTCGGGCCTTGCAACTCTTGTTACAAGAGCGTTCTCGCGCGCGCTGAACTCAAGTGTGAAATTGATTTTAACCCCCGAATCTTTAAGAAGCCTGGCTCCGATCAACCCTTCAGCAGTATATGGAACCTTAACAATAAACTGTTCCGGACATATTTCGTGATATCTTTTTCCATAATATTGAATAGCCTTAATATCATGAGCGGTATCAGTATGAAGTTCAACACTTACATATCCCCCGAACTTTTGAGCCAGCCTCAACCCATGGCGTGCATTTAAAATAAAAGCTATCTCTTTAACCCTGTCTTCCTGAGGAAGATCTCTTACAATACTTTTTGCTTCGGAGATGAATACATCATAAATGCCTTTTTGTATCTCATTGTTAAGCAGCGTATTGTTGGTTGTCAACGCACTCATTTCTGCAGACCAGTTAGCCTCAGCCTCCTCCATATCACCGGTATCCAGCCAAAGTTCAGTCCCTGTATTCAGAAGTGATTCCCAAAAAGGATCCTTCTTCCCTGTTACATGCTTTTCGCTTAGATTCTTCCAAACATAATCGCTAATTCTGGTATTAAGATCAGCCATAGTTTTAATTATTAGTAAGGTTTCAACTAATTCATTTTTCTCGATAAAGAAAGCAGATCATCGCCTGTAGGTTGCTGAAATACTTTAAGTCCGAACTGATTCATTATTGCCAGCAGGTGTTCAAATATTTCTGACTGGATATTCTCATAAGGTTCAAGTTGATTGTTTTTTGTAAAAACATAAATCTGCAATGGCAATCCATTCCCTTCAGGTGCCCTGTGTCTCACGATCAGAGTCTGTGTAGCATCAATCAGCGGATGTTGCTTCAGGTAAGCTTCAGCGTAAAACCTGAAAATTCCAAGATTTGTTATTTGTGATGAATTGAAAAACCGGGCTTCAGTATCGCTTAGTCCCTTGCCTGTTAAATTAATTTTTTCTCCAATTGATTCAATATATTCTTTTAAGACAGGTATTCTGATCAGCTTTTCTTTCAACTCACTGTCAAGAAACCTTATACTCTTAATATCGATGAAGATCGATCTCTTTATTTGCCTGACACCTGCTTCCTCCATCCCTTTCCAGTTTTGAAAAGACTCATTTACAAGGGAGTATGTTGGTACCGTAAAAATAGTCTTGTCAAAATTCTGAATCTTCACAGTATTAAGTGTGATATCTGCAACCACTCCGTCAACCTCACGCTTCGGAATTGTAATCCAGTCGCCGACTTTCAGCATCTTGTCGGCTGACAGCTGAATACTGGCTACCAACCCAAGAAGAGTATCTTTAAAAACAAGGATCAGGACTGTAGCCATTACACCCAGTCCGGCAATAATTGAAGTTAAATTTTTCCCGAAAACTACAGATATTACTACCAGGAGAGCTACCACAACAACAAAAATCTTCAAAAGTTGTACATATCCTTTAATATGCCGGTGCTGAGAAACAGGAAGAGTATTATAAATTTTATGCCATGCTTCAATAAATGAGTTAGTCACCACCGTTCCCACAACTACCATATAAATATATGCCAGTTTATGGACAACAATAAGCCATGTGGGATAGGCCTTAAGAGCCCATGCGGCCATGAACCATATCACCAGGGCCGGAGCAAGATGCGATAATCGGGTGAAGACTTTTTGTTCGAGAAAAACGTCATCCCAGGTTGAAGTTGTTTTTTTGACAATCCTGGTTACAATCTTCAGAATGAATGCTTTTGAAATAAGATTTGCTAACCAGCTAAATAGTACGACAATAAACACCAGTGCAATCGTACTGAGGAATGAAGAGAAGCTATAACTTAATCCTGCCTGAATAAAAAACTCTTTAAACCATACTGCGGGATCATTCATAAACGGCATGTCAAATCATTAAATTATTTCGTGACAAAAGTATACAAATTATCGATCCCTCTGATTTAAACTTTATGGACTTTAAAGACTTTCAACTTTCGACTTCAACCCCTTGGCATTTAGTGACCGGCTCATTGCATTCAGTACCTCCAACATACCTGATTTTATCTGGCAGCTGCCTTTAAAATGGACAATGAGAGCACATTGTTCAGCCTGAACAGAGTCGTGGCCACACACTTCAACCAATGATTTAATAACATGATCGAATGTGTTTATATCATCATTATATAGGATAAGTGTACTTGATACACTTCCGTTTTTCAGCTTATCATCTTTATGTAAGGTACTCTCCTTCATTCCAGAGTCTCAAATAGTTGCCTTGCAGTTTCAATTGCTATCTCTTTTTCCCCCAGCCATGCAACAACCCGTGTTTCGCGATAGCCGTTTCTTATCAACAGGTCAGCATACTCTGCAGCGCTTTCAAAAGTAATAAATTTCCCAATCAAATAAGCAATATTTCCATCATCAAGAGGTTGAATATTCAAACCACGGTTGCCCGCCATCTTTTTAATTCCCTCTACAATATCTTCCTTAAGCGGTTCTAACGATCTGATCACTTCGACTCTGAATGAAAGGGTTGGAGGAATAGTGTCGATTGGAGTTTCAGGAACAGACTTCACCATGCATATAAAAGGCTTCTTCCCCCACTCCTTTTCAAGAATTGCAGCCCTGTCAGCTGAAACAGGTTTATTGCCTGAAAGTGCAACAACAAATGCATCCTTAAAACCTTTAGTTTTGACTTTTGCAAGCGCTTTATTGGCATCTGAAAACCTTCTAAACATACCTGCATAATAAATTGTCTTGTCAGTTCCGATAATTTTAAATCCGTAAACCGGGGTGATTCCCATAAAATATGCATAACTGGCAGGATTACGGAAAACAGCAATCTGGATACGGTAAATAAGTCCTGCAGGTACTTCAGGATCAATTGTGATATTCTCATCTGGGTCAGATACGGGTTTTGTCAACACTTCGAAAAAGGCAAAAGTTTCGACAGTTTCCTTAATAATAGGGCCAACTTGCTTTAGTGTATCTGATTGTTTTTCAGCCGCGTTAACAACCTTATTATCTGATTGTTTAACAGAATCTTTATTAACCATATTATACGCGGGTTGGATAATCTCTTTTGGCGGAATATTTTCCTGTTGTGGGTTTATTGCTACCTGTGCCTCGCTGTATTTCTGATCTGCTGATTTCTGATATGAAGCAGCAAGCGGTTCATTTAGTGAAGAAAGAGAATCGGCTTTAAACTGAAAATCAAGGGCTTCATTCAGAATCTTTTCATAGCCAGATGGAAGATTAACTTTTGCAGAAGTATCCATTTTAACAGGTTGTGGAATAACTTCCTTCAATACAGGCTGATTCTCTTTCTGATTAACCTCAACCTTGTCATTTTTGACAATTTCAACCGGTTTGATTTCAGGTTCTGTTATCTCTCCATTTTTTTCGTTGCATTGTTGAATGAATTCAGGAACACCAGATTCCTTTGCTTCTTTTCTGCCGGCCTGATCGGTGAAAAGGTTAAATGATTCTATGGCTTCAGTATACCTGCCATTCATTTGCTGTGCCTGTCCCAGGTATAACATCGCATCTGAAGGGAGAGTCTTTACAGCTCCAGAACTTCGGAGAGCTTCTTTTAGTAAGGTTACTGCTTCTGCCGGCTTTTTCTTAAGCTTTACCAGACAAACCCCGGAATAGTATTTATATAACGGATCTTTGGAATAGGTTAAGAGAAGTTCGCTGAATTCTTTGTATGCCAGTTCATAATTACCCTTAGAGAAAGCCTCGAATGAGGTTTGCCGTGTAGGTTTCGCTCCAATATTTTGGGGAAAAAGGTCACTAAAACCCGAGGCAATAAACATTACCAGCAGAAATAAAAAAATCTGTTGTGTAAATTTCGAATCTGTTCTATTAATTTCTTTCACAAATAACTATTTTTCAATATTTTAATAGTCAGTGGTTACAATCATTCTGACAATTAATGTTAATAACAATTACCTTTTTTTTGCAAAAAACGATTCAAACTTCGTAAATTTACCCATAATAACAAAATAAATAAACCATGATACAATTAAAAGAGGGAATAAAAGCCCTTTGTTTGTATAACAAATAAACCCAATAATATGAGCATAGAAAGAAAAGAGATAAGTAAAGAAAAGCTTAAGGCACTTGAGGTTACCCTTGGAAAAATTGAAAAGGATTTTGGCAAGGGAACTATAATGAAGCTTGGCGATCATGCAATCGATAATGTTCAGATTATCTCTACAGGATCGATAGGACTTGATGCTGCTCTCGGAATTGGTGGAATTCCCCGAGGTAGAGTTATAGAGATTTATGGCCCGGAAGCATCCGGAAAAACTACTCTTGCTATTCATTGTATTGCCGAAGCACAAAAAAACGGTGGTATAGCTGCAATAATTGATGCAGAACATACATTCGACCGGAATTATGCAGAAAAACTGGGTGTAGATGTTGAAAATCTTCTCATTTCTCAACCAGACAACGGGGAACAGGCTCTTGAGATTACAGATAACCTCATCAGGTCAGGAGCACTTGATATAGTTGTTATTGACTCAGTGGCTGCACTTACTCCAAAGGCAGAAATTGAAGGCGAAATGGGAGACTTAAAAATGGGTCTGCAGGCAAGGTTAATGTCACAGGCATTGAGAAAACTTACCGCCAATATCAATAAAACCAACACATCATGTGTCTTTATCAACCAGCTCAGGGATAAAATCGGTGTTATGTTCGGCAATCCGGAAACGACAACAGGAGGGAATGCCCTGAAGTTTTATGCGTCAGTGAGACTTGACATACGCAGAACAGGCCAACTTAAAGAGGGGGAGGAAATTATCGGCAGCCGTACCAGGGTTAAAATTGTGAAGAATAAGCTTGCGCCACCGTTCAAAAAGGCTGATTTTGATATACTTTACGGAGAAGGGATATCCCAGCTTGGAGAGATTGTTGACCTCGGTGTTGACTTTGACATTATCAAAAAAAGCGGTTCCTGGTTCAGTTATGGTGATACAAAGCTGGGACAGGGTCGTGATGCTGTCAAACAGATACTTAAAGACAATCCGGAATTATATGATGAACTTAAAGCTAAAGTTGCTGAAGCCCTTAAAAAATAATAATTACAGTATTTAAATCATACTTAAATGAAGAGATATCTTTTACCGGTAATTCTTATAATTCTGCTTTTTTCTGCTTCATGCAAACAAAAAGCACCAGTCGCTCAGGAGGCATCGCCACAATTCAATAATCAACTAACTGCTGAAGAGAAAGCCGGAGGAGTAATGACCCCTGAAATAATGTGGAAATTCGGAAGGCTCGGGATTTTCACCCTCTCTCCCAATGGTTCGACCGTGTTGTATACTGTTACATATATAGACCTTCAGAGTGAAGCCAGGAGAACAAACATTTTTAAATTGTCAACATCGGGAGGCGTTCCTGTACAACTGACCAGCGATGGAGGCACCTCTCCGCAATGGTTCAATAACGGGAAGTCAATCGCCTTTGTTAATAAAGGTAACCTCTGTACAATGAATGCTGATGGCTCGGGGCAGAAAATAGTTTCAGGTTTAAGTAATTTCGAGATTTTCAGCGTTTCACCGGAAGGGAATAAAATATATTTTACGAAGAGAGTGAAATTGGATCAGACTGCTAATGAGAAATATAACCTCCCAAAAGCAAAAGTCAGGATCATCAACGACCTGATGTACCGTCATTGGAACTATTGGAGCGATTTTTCCTACAGCCATATTTTTGTTGCCTCATTTAATGGAAGCGCCGTTTCGGAGGAAAAAGATATCATGGAAGGACAAAGATTTGAGTCCCCTACTGCACCTTACTTCGATGAGGGTGAAATATCCTGGAGTCCTGATGGGCGCTCTATTGCATATACATCAAAAAGGCTGAATGGAATAGCAGAAGCCAGAAGCACAAATTCCGATATATTTCTTTATGAATTAGCTTCATCAAAAGAGATTAATATAACTGAAGGTAACAGAGGTTACGACAAAAACCCGGTATTTTCACCGGATGGTTCAAAGATAGCTTTTCAAAGCATGGAAAGAGATGGTTATGAAGCAGATCTTGATCGTCTGTTTGTCTATAATCTAAAAGATGGCAAGCGTACCTGGGTATCAAAAGGTTGGGATTTTGATGTTGAGAATATTACCTGGGCCAATGATCAGACAATATACTTTACTTGTGCATATCTTGGTACAGGACAGATCTTTAAAACTAACATCTCTGACAGGGGGGTGGATAAATTAACTGAAGGTGTACACGACATGGGCCCGCTTAATCTCAAGTCAGGAGTGCTTGTTGCGGGACTGGTTTCGATGTCGATGGCCCCTGAGGTATCGGTTGTTGACATGGCTACCGGACAGTTTAAACAGATCAGCTTTATCAATAAACCGATATATGAATCCATTAAGATGGGTAAGGTTGAGGAAAAATATATCAAGACCAAAGATCATAAAGACCTGCAGATGTGGATTATCTATCCTCCCGATTTTGATCCTGCAAAAAAATATCCGGCTCTCCTTTTCTGCAACGGTGGTCCGCAGACACCAATCGGACAGTTTTGGTCGTACCGCTGGAACTTTCAGATGATGGCAGCTAAAGGCTATATCGTTATCGCACCAAACCGTCGTGGGAACTCAGGCTTCGGACAGGCCTGGAAAGAACAGATATCGGGTGATTATGGCGGAGCAAATATTCAGGATTATCTCGATGCCACCGATGCAATGGCAAAAGAGCCATTCGTTGATGCAGGCAGGCTGGGCTCTGTCGGGGCCAGCTACGGCGGATATTCTGTCTTTTACCTTGCCGGTATGCATGCCGGAAGATTTAAAGCTTTTATATCACACTGCGGCATGTTCAACTTTACAAGCTGGTATGGTTCAACTGAGGAGTTATGGTTTCCCGATAAAGATATGGAAGGTCCTTACTGGATAGGGTCAAAGAGTTACACCTACTCCCCTCATCTTATGGTTGATAACTGGGATACACCAATATTAATCATTACCGGAGCTAACGACTTCAGGATACCTTATACACAGAGCATGGAGGCATTCCAGGCTGCCCAGTTACATGGAGTTCCAAGCAGATTGCTTTTCTTCGAGGATGAATACCATTTTGTCATAAAACCGCAGGATGCTGTGATCTGGCAGCGTGAGTTTTTTGAGTGGCTGGAAACTTATCTGAAGTAAAAAGGCTGCAGATGCTGTAGAGGCGATAGAGGCTTAAAAGCAGTTATAGCCTTTAAAGCATTTATAACCTCTAATGCATTAAAGCCTTAGTAAATCCATCACCCCCGCTATTTTTTCCTCCATCGGCAAATTACCATCAAGCCAGTGTATCTTAATTCCCCTCCGTTCCATCCCCCTGAACCAGGTCATTTGTCTTTTAGCAAACTGATGAATGGCTATCTCAAGATCCCTTACCATTTCATCAAAAGATAGTTTTCCGGTAAGATATAGGGTAATAAACTTATATTCAAGACCATAATAAATAAGGGCTTTTGCACTGATACCCCGATCAATTAAATGCTTCACCTCATCAACCATACCGGCAGCAAGACGTTGTTTAAGTCGTTCTGTAATTCTTCTGCGCCTCGACTCCCTGTCGAACATTACACCTACAACAAGAGACCTTAATTTAGGGATTTCACTATTTTGTTTTTCCCTATTATGGTTGGAATGTTCAATTTCAATTGCCCTTATAACCCGCTTCCTGGTGTCAATATCAGTCGTGTTGTGAAGATCTTTATAGGTTGACAATATCCCTTTAAGCTCCTCCATCGATTTTTTCTCAAGCTCAGACCGGATACCACTATCGGGTGGCACCTCTACCATTTTGTATCCTTTTATTATACTATCTGCATACATACCTGAACCTCCGCACACAATCGGAAAAACACTACGTTCCTTCAGGTTGGAATACACTTTAATAAAATCGCGTTGATATTCAAAGACATTATATTTATAGCCTGGATCAGCAATATCAATCAGATGACATGGGAAGCGAGTGCCATCAATCAAATAATCATCATAATCCTTCCCTGTACCAAGATTCATACCCCGGTAAACCTGGCGCGAATCTGCACTGATTATCTCACCACCCACCCTTTTGGCTATTGCAACTGCAAGCGACGTTTTGCCTGAAGCAGTAGGCCCTGTAACAACTAATAAATCATAATTTAAATTCAATCCCACTGCTACTCATTTAATGATTTAGGAAGAAAAGCAATTTACCATAAATTTATTTAATTTTGCCTTCTTCGCATAATCAATTTATATGAAAGGCGGCACAGGAAATATTGTAATTAAGAATAAAAAGTCTTATCACGATTATGAGTTCCTCGAAAAGTTTGTTGCAGGGATTAAACTCGCGGGAACTGAAATAAAGTCAATAAGACTTGGAAAAGCTACTATCGCGGACTCATATTGCTTTTTCAATAATGGAGAGCTTTTCATCAAGGGGATGCACATCGCGGAGTACTGGTGGGGGAATCTTAATAATCATGATCCCCTCCGCGAGAGAAAGCTTCTTCTCACCACCCGTGAGCTAAGAAAAATTGAAAGAAAAGTAAAAGAAACCGGCCTCACTATTATAGTAATAAAAGTTTTCATTAACGCCAGAGGTCTGGCAAAAGCAGAAATCGCAATCTCAAAAGGCAAGAAAGAATACGACAAACGCGAAACCCTCAAACGCAAGGATGCAACAAGGGAAATGGATAGGATGAGAAAGGTCTGATTAAAAGTTAGGACTGAGCAGGTATCTTGAATAGAACTTAACGATATAATCTACAGCTTCATCGGATGTATCAACAAGAGTAAATATATCGAGATTCTCAGGTGATATATTATGTTCTTCAGCAAGCATTTCCTCTTTGATCCAATTTAACAAACCACTCCAGTATTTTCTGCCTACCAGTATTATCGGAAACTTCCCGATTTTCCGGGTCTGAATCAGAGTTATTGCCTCAAATAACTCATCGAATGTTCCGAAACCACCAGGGAGGACAATAAATCCCTGTGCATACTTCATGAACATAACTTTTCTAACAAAGAAATGATCGAAAGTAATCAGTTTATCAGCATCGATATATGGATTAGCATGCTGTTCAAAAGGAAGATCAATATTAATTCCTACAGATTTTCCCTTTCCACGTGTAGCTCCCTTATTAGCCGCTTCCATAATCCCGGGTCCACCGCCGGTGATTACTCCATATCCATTCTGCGTTAATTTGAAGGCAATATCTTCAGCTAATATGTAATATTTATTATTAACAGATGTTCTTGCCGAGCCAAAAATTGAAAC
The DNA here is from genome assembly GCA_026391555.1 of Bacteroidia bacterium. GTDB lineage: Bacteria > Bacteroidota > Bacteroidia > Bacteroidales > VadinHA17 > LD21. Next base: position 9,919 of record JAPLEB010000028.1, read on the forward strand.
ACAGGGGCCAATACGGGCAAGCTTCTCAAAACCCTCAACCAATTCAGAGATTATTTTAAATACTCTCCATGAATCTGTTGTATGAATTTCATTCCATGTTTTCTGTTCAAAAGCATCTTTAATAAGATCGGCTGATTTATCTGTTTTCCCCATCGATAAAAATTTATTTTTTCAAATATAGTTAAATTCTCATGCCTTAAGTTCGGCTTTTAGATATTTTCCGGTATAGCTTCCGGCACATTCTACAAGTTTTTCAGGCGATCCGGAAAATACAATATTACCTCCGGCTTTCCCGCCTTCTTTGCCCAGGTCAACAATATAATCAGCCATCTTAACCACATCGAGGTTATGTTCAATAACAATAACAGTGTTACCTCTGTCAACAAGCTTATTAAGCACATCGAGTAATACTCTGACATCCTCAAAATGCAATCCTGTGGTTGGTTCATCGAGGATATAAAGTGTTTTTCCTGTATCACGCCTGGCCAGTTCAGTTGCAAGCTTGACGCGTTGTGCTTCACCACCTGATAAGGTTGTTGACTGTTGCCCCAACTTAATGTAACCCAGGCCCACATCCTGGAGTGTCTTTATTTTATGATAGATTGAAGGTACATTGGCAAAGTACTCAACTGCCATATTAACAGTCATTTCCAGAACATCGCTGATAGATTGCCCCTTATACTTTACCTCAAGTGTTTCGCGGTTATAACGCTTCCCGTTACATTCGCTGCAATGAACATACACATCGGGTAGAAAATTCATTTCAATGGTTTTCATCCCGGCTCCTTCGCATCCCTCGCAACGTCCTCCTTTAACATTAAATGAGAACCTTCCTGCACCGAAACCGCGTATCTTTGCTTCAGTTGTCTGCTCAAAAAGTTTACGGATATCAGTGAATACACCTGTATAAGTAGCCGGGTTTGAACGTGGGGTTTTTCCAATGGGCGATTGACTTACCTCTATTACTTTGTCAAGATGTTCGATCCCGCTGATTTCCCTGTAAGGTAATGGCAATTTACCCGAATTATGAAATTTCTTTGCCAGGGCAGGATGCAGAGTCTGGTTAATAAGTGACGATTTTCCGCTTCCGGAGACACCTGTAACACAGATAAATGTTCCGAGGGGTAAAATAATATCCACATTATTAAGGTTATGACCTGAAGCTCCTGTCAGCATGAGGAATTTCCCATTCCCTTTTTTCCGCTCCTCAGGAATATGAAACTTCCTTTTATTATTCAGATAAAGAGAGGTAAGAGTATCCGAATTCATTAACTTCTCCGGACTACCATGGGCAACAACAAGGCCTCCAAGACGCCCGGCTCCCGGACCCATGTCAATCACATAATCGGCTGACAATATCATCTCTCTATCGTGCTCAACCACAATTACCGAGTTCCCTGCATCCCTGAGCTGTTTCAAAGCTGCAATCAGTCGCCTGTTATCTCTCTGATGAAGCCCGATGCTCGGTTCATCGAGAATATACAGAACATTCACCAGTCTGGAACCTATCTGAGTAGCAAGTCTGATCCTCTGGCTTTCGCCTCCCGAAAGAGTTCTTGCACCCCTGTTAAGGGAGAGATATTCCAGACCAACCTCAAGCAGAAAACCAAGTCTGGCCCTTATCTCTTTAAGTATCTCTGCCGCTATTAGTTTTTGTTTCCCGCTCATTTTCACCTCAATATTGGCAAGGAAAAGAGATAACTCTTTGATATCCATTGCTGAGAGCTCTCCTATATTTTTATCAGCTATCCTGAAAAACAATGACTCTTTCTTCAGTCGTGTTCCGTGGCAATCGGGACAAACATTGTACTGAACATATTGATCCTTAATTCTTGTTCCGTTTTTCTTGCCGTTTATAGTTTCAATATTTCCGACGAAATTAACAACACCTTCAAAAGTCAGAAAATAATTAGAGGTCATTCCAAGTGGAGTGTTGGATAACTTAAGAACTTCATCAGAACCGTAAAGCACTTTATTAATAGCATCTTCAGGAATATCTTTAATAGGAGTGTCGAGAGTAAACCCGTTTTTTTCTGCTATTGCTTCAATCTGCCAGAAGATCCATATATTCCTGTATTTTCCCAGAGGTTCAATGCCACCTTTTCTTATGCTAAGCTCGCTGTCAGGAATAAGCTTCTTCTCATCAATACTTGATACCTCACCCAGGCCGTTGCAATGTGGGCATGCTCCCTGCGGGGAGTTGAAAGAAAAAGTATGAGGCGCTGGTTCATTATATGATAATCCGGTAACCGGGCACATTAGGTGCCGGCTGAAATATCGTGGTTCATTGCTCCCGGTATCAAGTACCATCATCACTCCATCGCCATGGTCGAGCGACATAAGAATTGAATCATGGAGCCGTTTCTCGCTAGTCTCCCCAACCCTGAACTTATCAATAACAAGTTCAATATAATGGGTTTTATAGCGATCGAGCTTCATCCCGGGTATAAGTTCCTTTATTACATTGTTGATGCGAACATTAAGGAATCCTTTTCGTCTTAGTTGTTCAAATAACTCCTTATAATGACCTTTTCTCCCTTTCACCACAGGAGCAAGAAAATATACCTTTTCCCCTGAGAAACGACTCTTAACAAGCTCAAGTATCTGATCATCGGTATATTTAACCATTTTCTCACCTGAAGCATACGAATATGCCTCTGCGGCCCTGGCATATAAAAGCCTTAGAAAATCATAAATTTCTGTGATTGTTCCAACTGTTGACCGGGGGTTTTTATTCGTGGTCTTCTGCTCAATGGATATAACAGGACTTAACCCGGTTATCTTATCCACATCGGGTCGTTCCATTCCACCTAAAAACTGCCGGGCATAGGCTGAGAGAGTCTCCATATAGCGTCTCTGACCCTCTGCATATATCGTATCAAAGGCGAGAGATGATTTTCCACTGCCGCTTAAACCGGTAATTACCACCAGCTTGTTTCGCGGAATAGTAACATCGATATTTTGTAAATTATGGACCCTGGCTCCAAGGACTTTTATCTCCTCATTCATCTCAACGCTCCCCTGTCAAAAGATCAGTTCACAGTTTCTGTTTTTTCAATACTTCGAATCCCCTCTGCAAGAATTTTTATCAGATATTCCTTATTGGGTTTTGGGGTCAGGTATGGTTTCCTTAGCCATGGGTTCAGAAGTTTTAACATTTTATAATTTGTCCCGAACTTCTCAGCAAAACTGGAAAAATTGGTTATGGTACTGTCTACTTTAACTTCATAGTAATTCAGTTCGGGATATAAATCATCTTTACCGATATTGAATCCAAAACTCGCGGGATCTGTGATGACCAGCTTATATGCTACAGCTCTGAATATATATCTTGCAGTTTCGTCGCTTAAGAGAAGATCGTAATAGTTATTTTGATTTTGGATTCCAATCTGTTCATCTATCGCTGCTCTTCCCCCGTTATATGATGCCGCGGTCAGGGTCCAGTTACTGTATTTTTCATAGGACTTAAGAAAGTATTCGCAGGCAAACCGGGTTGACATTTCAACGTCATACCGTTCGTCAACAACTGTGTTGATCTCCATGCCCTCTTCCCTGCCTGTTTCAGGCATAATCTGCCAGAAACCGGTAGCTCCGGCGGGAGAAATCATGTTACTGTATTCACTTTCAGCTGCTGCAAGGTATTTAAAATCATCAGGAATATTATTTTTTTTCAGAATTTTTTCGATAAGCGGAAGATACCTGTTTGCTCTCTTTATTATAAGAATTGTTGAGGAGTGCCTGTATGCACTTATCAGTATTTCTCGTTCAAGACATTCTTTTGTATCAAAGTTGTCGAGAGGCATTTTTTCTCCGGCAAAAGTCACATTATCAGGCAACTTAAATGATTTGATAGTATAAAGCGTATCTAATGCGAGGCGCTCCCTATCCTGACTGCTGTTAAATCCTTTAAAACCTGGTGCAATTGATAGTATTACAATAATAGTGCTGATCAGAACAAAAGCAGTTAGTACAGTTTTTTTGTCTGGATATGTCATATAATTATAAGGTGTTAAAAACAAAGTGCAAAGGTAATATTTTTACACCTGAAAAATAATTTCAGCAAGAGTAAAATGCCGGATGTCTGAAACGACGGATGACACAATTATCAATTATCAATTATCTTTATTTCCTTCTCCGTTAACTCGTACAGCTTGTAAACCATTTCATTCAATTGCTTTTCTAATGCGCCGGTGTCGGCTTCGGGACTTTCTGCTTTGGCGAAAAGAATTTGGTGATTTTACTTTTTTAGTTTCTATCAAATCAGAGGCAGTATGTTCCAAAATGGAACTAACTGAATTTTAGTTCAGCGACTCAATCCGTATCACCATCTAATTTTTCGATACAAAAACAATCATTTACCCAATTTGTAGGATTATCTATAATGTATTTATTTATACGCACATATTCATCATTATTACGAATAACGTGGTCGTGAAATCGTGCCTGCCAAACGGACGCACCGGGCATTCGACGTAATTCGTTGATTTGTTTGGTTGCCGCCGATTTAAACCCTGCAACAAACGATGAAATGGATTTGGGCAAACGCACCGCAATACCGTTTATTCGTAGAGACGCACGGCCGTGCGTCTCTACCACGGTCGCGTCAACGGTCGCGTCAACGGTCGCGTCAACGTTGTCTATTCGCAATATTGCATGAATATGATTAGGCATAATTACAAATGAATCGCAAAATAATTCAGAACGTATGGCGAATGATTTTTCCCATTCATGTTGCACAATTTGTCCAATAGCCGACAGTGTTATTTGTGCATCCTGTATTGATCCAAACAGACATAGGCGTTGTGCGGTACAAATGGTTATAAAATATACCCCATCCAACGAATAATCCCACCCAGGCCTTCGGGCAGATGCAATACGGTACCTGTTTTTATATTTTACGGTCATGGTAATATACTAATATCTGCATACTCCTCCTTACTTAACCAAAAATCAGGGTCTACCACCTTTACTTCTTCGTACGTTAACTCGTACAGCTTGTAAACCATTTCATCCAATTGCTTTTCTAATACGCCGGTGTCGGCTTTGGGATTTTCTGCTTTGGTTGAAAGAATTTGGTGATTTTACTTTTTAAGTTTCTTTATCTCCCTATCAAATCAGAGGCAGTATGTGCAATTTTTGCACATACTGAAATTTCTTTTAATCCCTCATTTTGAAAAATATTTTTTATATGCTTAGTCACCACACTTCGATCAACACCAAACAAATCAGCAATTTTTTGCTGTGTAAGCCAGATGGTTTCGTTTTGTAAATAGATTTCGATCTTAACTTTGCCATTTGGTGTGGTGTAAAGCAAAATTTCGTTGAAACCTTCTTTTGCAGATATTTGTTTTTTAGCCATAGCTTATTTTTGATTTTCTAATTCTCTAACCGAAAGTGTGTTTTTAATTACCAAAAGTTCATAGAATTTCCTTTAAGTATCATCCTTTATTTTAATGAGTTCTTCAAAATGAGTATATGAAATTTTGAAAAAAACACGAGTAAAATGTTTTTCATTTCTTTGATTATAAACAGATAGCAATTCGGGGGGCACTGACTGCCGGATTTTGATAAATAAGCCAAAGCGCCAACTGTAAAGTAGCCGGTAACAACAGAAAGTTTACCAGTCTGTTTGTATTTAGAAATCCACTCGTGGACTTTTAGATTTTCATTTTCGTTATCTAAAATCATGCTCCTGATTTATTTGTTAATATTGGTAAATGAGTTGTGTTTTTATTTTTAATTAGCCTGTTTTTCTGATCTTTATTCATAACACGGTTGAAAAAAGTTTTACAAAGTCTCCTTTTAGCCGCACTAATTTACGATTATTCGGGGAATTAATAATTCGACTGTTTAAAAATGTCATAACAGCAAAAAGAAACTCACAAAGTTATTGAGGGTTGAGTTCTTGTGGCGGCTCGGATTTCAGAATTTATATGATACGCCGGAGAAAATCCCAAATGAATAGGGATGGATTTTTGAACCAGTAACTTCATTGAATGGATTCAGGTAATATCTGAAAGTTGGTTCCAGGTTTAGAGAAAGGTTATCTGAGAGGTTATATTCCATACCCATACCGAGGGAGCTGCTTAAAGAAACCGGATTTAATCCTTTAGTCGTTCCGATTGGATATTTACCGCCATCAACCATGGTGTATACAGAATTATTTACCAACAGGTTATAGGATACTCCTCCGATAAGATTAATATCTATCGCTTTATCGACAACTTTATATCTTAATACAATTGGCAACTCAACGTAGCTGAAGAACTGGCGCAGTGTGTTGTTAATATACTGAAGACTCGCTTTTTCAGGATCGAATACATCACTGGTATAACTTGTAAGTATCCTTTCCCCGGGGCCGGTGGCGATGAGGAAAACATCTGCGTTATTTGTATAAACACTACCATTAGTAGTCAGCACTTCAAAGTTGTGGTCACCTTTAGTATTTTCATACTTCTGAAATCCACCGAAAGAATTAATTCCTTCGACCTTCTGACCTAAAGAGGAATAGTAAAGACCCGACTGAATGCTGAACCTTTTATTTATTTTATAAGAGAATGCAACCCCTCCGGAATATGAAATAAGAGGTTGTTCTGATGCCATCAGTTGTTTTGAAATCTCACTATTGTCTGAATTAAACTTTGAATAGTATGTTGGTGATGCCATTGCGGCAATGGACCACCTGCCAGTACCTTTTATCGTGCTATTCCAGGGGAGGAATTGTTCGTCAGGTTCTTTAATCTTAAATGTATTTTTCCGCGAAGAGTTCAAAGATGCCAAAGGTGGTTCATACAGAGGTTTAGCTTTATTCATCGACAAACTCTTTGTTTCCTGAAGGTAGGCAACATCAGGAGAAGAAGTCATTTTATTTTCAGGTTCAATGGCTTTGTCCGGAATATTTTCAGCTAAGGTTTTTGAGGGATTTTTAAGTAGCTTGTTTCCCTCAGCTGCAAAAGTAATAGGTTTGTCAATTGAAGAGGAAATTGATGGAGAGGCAGCCTCCTCATTAAGAGCTATAACAGTATTGTCGGGCCCGGGTAATTTTTCCCGGCTCAATCGATAGGTCAGAAAACTAATCGAAATAACCAGAGTGATGAGAGCCGCAGCCCTTATCAAGATAAATGGCCTTTGTTTTCTTTTTATTACAGGGTGTATATTATCCCAAACCTCCGGGGGCGGAAGTACCTCAAAATCTTTTAACCCGTTTCTGAAGACAAGGTCAATATTTGCCCCTCTTTCATCCATTTGCTATTCTCTTCTTAATTCCTGTATATGATCCGACTCTTCTTTGAAGGATGACCCTCGCGCGGAAGAGGTTTGATTTTGATGTTCCTTCTGAAATATTCACCATTTTACCGATCTCTTTGTGTGAATACCCTTCAATTGCATAAAGGTTAAATACTACTTTGTATTTCGGAGGCAACTCCCTGATAATCTCAAGCAGGTCAGCTGCTTCAAGCCCTGCATAATCCTGGTTATCAGGGTCTGCATCGGGCTCCGGTATCAGGTCAATGTCATCGACACGATAGAGGCTATGCCTTCTGCGGAACTTTTCCAGTGCTGTATTGACTGTTATCCGGCGCATCCAACCTTCAAAAGAACCTTCATGCTTGTAATGATTAAGGTTTTCAAATATCTTAATAAACCCTTCCTGCAAAATGTCCCGAGCCTCTTCATTATTACCCGAATACTGCAGACACACGGCATATAGCTTTGCCGCATGTCTTCTGTACAGAAGTTCCTGATCCCTTCTATTGCCCGCAAGACAACCTTTTATTATTTTTTCTATTTCCGACAAGGCTTTTTTACCTGTTTGAGAATATAAAAATACAAAATAATTGTCTTAAATGCAAGCAATTCTAAATAAGATTGATGGAAATTATGGAAAAAAGGTTGCTTAAGGGATATTATAAATGTATTACCTCCCCATAAGCGGCAGCTGCGGCCTCCATAATTGCTTCTGACATTGTCGGATGCGGGTGAACAGCTTTAATAATTTCGTGAGCGGTAGTCTCAAGTTTCCTGGCTACGACTATCTCTGCAATCATCTCTGTTACATTGGCGCCAATCATGTGTGCGCCAAGTATTTCGCCATAAGTTGCATCAAATACAAGTTTGACAAACCCATCTTTTGCACCTGAAGCGCTTGCTTTACCGGAGGCAGTAAACGGGAATTTCCCCACTTTGATATCATATCCGGCTTCCCTCGCAGCAGTCTCTGTAAGGCCGCATGATGCTATTTCGGGATTGGTGTAGGTACAGGAAGGAATATTTTTGTAATCAAGGGGGTCTACCTCTACTCCTGCTATCTTTTCGACACAAATTATCCCTTCTGCGGATGCCACATGTGCAAGAGCCGGTCCATGAACAATATCACCAATAGCAAATATACCCGGCACCGATGTCCTGTAAAAATCATCAACCACTACTTTACCTTTTTCTGTTTTAACACCGGCCCTCTCAAGGCCAATATCTTCAATGTTAGTTGTAACACCAATCGCTGAAAAGACAATATCTGTTTCAATAACCTCCTGTCCTTTTGGCGTTTTAATTGTCACCAGGCACTTTTCTTTTGAGGTATCAACTGACTCAACCGAGGAATCAGTCATTATCTTCATCTTCATCTTTTTAAATGATCTCTCGAGTTGCTTTGAAACCTCTTCATCCTCATTGGGAACTATCCTTGGGAGAAATTCTATCAGAGTTACACTCGTTCCTATTGACTGATAAAAATTTGCGAATTCACTGCCGATGGCTCCCGATCCGACAACAACCATCGATCCGGGCTGCTTTTCAAGCGTCATTGCCTCACGGTAGCCGATAATCTTCTTCCCGTCGTGCTTAAGATTGGGCAGCTCCTTCGACCTGGCACCTGTTGCAAGAATAATACTCTTTGTAGAATAGCTTTTCTTACTTCCCTCAGAATCTACAACTTCAACAGCATTGTTTCCTGCAAGGCGGCCATATCCTTTTAAATGCACAATATTATTTTTTTTAAAAAGAAACTGAATTCCTTTGCTCATCCCGTCCGCAACATTCCTGCTTCTCTTTATAATCGCATTGAAATCCGGTTTTACTTCACCTGCAATTGTAATCCCATAATCTAAGGCATGTGTGAGGTATTCAAATACCTGGGCGCTCTTCAAGAGAGATTTCGTCGGGATGCAACCCCAGTTAAGACAAATACCTCCCAATTCAGCTCTTTCAACAACTGCAACTTTCATTTTTAATTGTGATGCCCTTATTGCTGCAACATAGCCGCCAGGGCCACTGCCAATTATTATAAGATCGTAATCCATTTTATTTGTACTTTATATTATGAATACTATATTATTTCTATTAAGTGCCTAAAATTGGGAGTACTTAGAGTGCCTAAAGTTGGTATTTGAGATTTCTTTTATTAACTGATTAATACCTTTTGCCACAACCCATATTATAACAAGCGTAAAGATTATGGTTGCGCCAACCGGTATCCCTGCAAAGTATGAAATAGTATAACCGGTTGCGGTGCCAAGGAATCCTGCAAGAATCGACCATATAACAATTTTAAAATAGACCTTGGTGAATAACATGGCAATGTTGGGAGGGATCGTCAGCAAGGAGATAACAAGAACCACGCCGGCCATCCTGATATTCAAAACTATAGTGAGAGCTATCAACGATGTGGTAATATATTTAAATATATCCACATATGACGAATATGTTCTCGCGAATACCTCATCGAAAGAAATATAAAGTATTGTCCGGTAGAATACCCCGAAGTAGAGGATCAGAATTACTGACATTATTCCCAATGCCATAATATCAGCGTTTGTGACAGTCAGTATGCTCCCGAAAAGATAACTCATGAGGTTGGGTGTATATCCGGGTGTAAGGTAAATGAAAATTATTCCGATAGCCATTCCGAAAGCCCATAAAATTCCTATTGCCGAGTCTTCTCTTATCTTTTGTTTAACAGAAAGATACTCAACGCCAAGGGCTGACAGGATACCAAAGACAGCAGCTCCGATAACAGGATTGATCCCTGCAAAATATCCTATACCAATACCCCCGAATGAGGCATGTGTAATACCACCGCTTAGGAAGACCATCCGTTTAGAAACAATATATGTTCCTGCTAATCCGGCAGTTATACTCGCGAATATTGCTCCGAGGAGTCCTTTAACTATAAAATCATATTGAAAAATATTAGCTTCCACTATTTATGGTATTTCAGTACAGTATGAGGAACATCTCCGTGTGTAACAAGCTGAATCGGACATCCATAAGCAAGCAGATCATCGTTTGTGATCTCGTGCGAGGGATGGTAATGAAGACTCCTGTTTACGCAGGCAAACGATTTAATATGCGATGAAATGGTTCCGACATCATGAGAAACCATCAGTATTGCCATACGTTGATTGAGGTCCCTCAGCTTTTCATAAAAATCATTTTCAAAATTTGTATCAACAAAATTACCGGGTTCATCAAGCAATAGTAATTTGGGATTTCCTATAATCGCTCGTCCGAGGAAAACCCTTTGCATCTGGCCTCCTGACAATTCGTTTAATGTCGAAGCGGCCATTTCCGACAAGCCAAGTTCATCGATCACCATTCCTGCTTTTTTCTTGTCCGATGAAGACATTCCGGAGATGATGCTTTTCCGTATCATGAGACCTGAAAGTACAATATCGGTAACCGTAACCGGATAATTAATATCTCCTGTCGACATCTGGGGAAGATAACCTATGCTGTTCCCGTTTAAAAGTTCAGTATTGAAAACCATACTCCCTTTTACCGGTTTTAGCAATCCAAGGATTACTTTCAAAAGAGTTGTTTTTCCACCTCCGTTTGGACCAATAACACCAATAAAATCATTTTCACTAACCCTGAAATCCACATCCTGCAACACAATGTTCGCACCATAAGAAGCTGACAAAGAATGCATTTCAAACAGGTTGGCCATAATTTCAGATTATTTCGAACTTTCAATTAAACTGTCATGCAGAGCATTAATAATATCCATAGTTGCCTTCTGCCAATTTTCCGATAAAGGATCAATAATTTTTACTTCAGCTCCGATTTCGTCCGCGATGGCATTCGCATTTTTGGTATCATATTCCCTCTGTACAAAAATTGTTTTCAGGTCATCCTTCCTTGCACGGTCAATTAGTTCTTTCATTCTCGAAGGAGGGGGTTCTTTGCCTTCATATTCTACCGGTATCTCTTCAAGACCATAGTCCCTTGCAAGGTATCCCAGGTTTGGATGATATATCATAAAAGACCTGTTCTGCATGCCCGAAAAAAGTTCCAGGGCCGTTTTATTTATCTCTTGAATTTTTGAAACAAGATTCTGAAAATTTGCTTCGTATTTCTGTTTTTGTGAAGGATTCAGTTCAGATAAAAACTCTTTGACAGAAGAAGCCATAATCATAGCACATTTTGGAGATACCCAGTAATGAGGATCTGCACCTTCAACATGATCTGCTTCATGATGGTGCATGGAAACCAGAGGATCAATTTTATCACCTAATGATAATCTCTTCATTGTTCTGTTTATCTCATAAAAACGGTCAAGCCAGGTCATTTCAAAACCAAGGTAACCATTGCTTATATAGGCTGCGGACCTTCTGAGTTTGTTAATTTGTTCCGGAAAAGGTTCGTAGATATGAGGATTTGCACCTGCAGGCACCATGACGTTAACCTTAAAATCATCACCTGCAATCTCTTCAACAAAGTATTTAAAAGGAGCTATACTGACGGTAATAATTCCGGCCCCGGTATTAGTACCTTGCCGGCCACATGAATTAATAAAAACAATTATTAGAATACTGAAAAATTTTCTCATAAACAGAAAATTCAATGTTGAGTACAAATTTAACATATAACAGAACAAATGGTTTAAGTGTTGTAAATAAAATAATATAAGCTATTTTTGAAAATGGTTTAACAGAAAATTCATTTTCTGCCGGATGAAGAATAAAGGAGAGATACTTGCAACAATTCTGAAGAATTTTAAAGACTGCTATTTCTTCCTCCATAACACCAAAGAATTCCATGTTGTTGAAAGCATTATGAATGAAGGGTTTGTCTTCGAAAGTCAGCTTCCTCATTCCAGCGATCGCGTCAACCCGAATGAGCCAATTGAAGTTACCTATTTTCTGTTCCAGAGGAAAGATTATGGTTCGTACACCATAATTATTGCAATTCCCAAAATTATCTATGAAATATATTCAGGCGTTTCCAATAATAATGATGCTGGTATTGAAGAAGCAATGACAATCACCGAACCATATTATAGCGACAACGACGAACTGATCTATACCATATCACCGAAACATATCCTGGGATATTTTAATATTAAAACATCCGAATTTTATCAAAACAGGAATTGGGATCCGTTTTTCAACAACTGCCAGGTCAGGTCACCGGGTAAAAAACCACTAAACCCCGGCAGGGATTCCGCTCAATCGGAATAAGAAAAAAGGAGACCGGTCCACCATGCCAGCCGCATTTAATGTTCACCTCACCCTAAATCCCTCTTCTGAAGGAGAGGGACTTATATATCTGATTATCTTTTTCTTATCCCCTTCTCTTTTAGGAGAAGGGGGCAGGGGGATGAGGTGAAATATTATTTCTTCCCGCCAAGTACCTCATTTACTTTATTATACAGAGTTTCGCCCCTGAGGTTTCTGCCAATTATTGTTCCTGTTTCATCTAAAAGAAAGTTGGCAGGAATTGAACTCACCGCGTACATTTTAGCCGCTGCATTACTCCAGTACTGAAGATCTGAAACGTGTGTCCAGGTAAGTTTGTCATCAGCTATTGCCTTAACCCAGTCCTCTTTTTTCTGGTCAAGAGAAACGCCAAATACATCAAATCCTTTTTTGTGAAATTCGGTAAATACCTTTACAACATTCGGGTTTTCCTGGCGGCAGGGACCGCACCATGCTGCCCAGAAGTCGACCAGGAGCAATTTGGAACCTGTTTTTGATGAAAGAGCTACCGGATTGCCATTAACATCATTCATGGTAAAACCGGGAGCTTTTTGACCCACTGCAACAGTTTTCATAACAGCAACCCTCTCTTTCAGACTTTTTACCTGAGGTAAAGCGGCAATTGAAGAATCCATAGCATTAATCATTGATTCGATCTCTTCAGCTTCCATATCATAACTGAGGCTTCCCAGAATTGAAGGAGAAACATAAGAAGCCGGATTATCCCGTACAAAATTTTTCTGAAGATTTATCATCTCGGTTTGAATAGAATCAGCCTGCTTTTCTATTTCTGCAACCTTTGTAGCATCTCCGGCCTTACTTGCAGTCTGATATTCTATGTAGGTTTTCGAATATTTTTCACTCAGAGGTTCATTTGAATCAATGAAAGACTGGTACTCATCCTGTGTTTTTGACCCTGTAATCTTTGCCTTAAAGAGTGAATCAAGGCTTCCGGTAATGACTATTCCCGAGTTTTCAAGGTAAAATGATGTTCTCTTCCTGGTATTCCCGGCAACAAGTTGTATCAATTGAGGATAATCAACTGCGCCACCTTTAATTGTAAAGGAGCCTTTTTTAGAGACAGCCGAATCAATTGTAATTGTCTTTCCAGCCTCTCTTTTCTGAAGAAAAAAGATAATACTGTCTGAACCCTCAATTTTCCCTTTAACAACGTAATGTGGTTCGGAAGAACAAGCAGCCATCAATATTGTAATGACCAGCAGATAAATGATCTTTTTCATATTCGATAATTTTGAATTTGTATCTCTTTAGATTTGATTCAGTTTGCACAAAGATATAAATTATTGATATTTCAGTTCACTTTTTAAAGTATTTGTCAAGTAAACTGACAGCAGCCTTATAGGAGGTTATACTACCTTCATATAACTGCCTTTCAAGTTCAGGTCTTATCAATTTTACATCCTCATGATTATAAAATGAGTTATTCAGATACTCCACAATTGTATTATGCATTCTTATAATTTCCTGTTGCCTCCTGAGTTTCTCAAAATATCCTGAATGCATGGTGAATTCAATATACTCCAAAATCATCTTCCAAAGTTCAATGATTCCAATATTTTTTAAAGCTGAGCAAGTGAGAACCCGAGGCATCCATCCCGACGATTTTGCCGGAAACAGGTGAAGAGCATTCTGAAATGAGACCCTTGCTCCTTCTGCAACCAGTTTGTTGGGGCCATCAGATTTAGTAATGGCAATTACATCTGCCATCTCCATGATTCCCCGTTTAATTCCCTGAAGCTCATCACCGGCGCCTGCAAGCATAAGCAGAAGAAAAAAATCAACCATAGAGTGGACTGCTGTTTCAGATTGTCCCACTCCTACAGTCTCAACCAGAATGGTATTGAAACCTGCTGCTTCACATAATATTATTGTTTCTCTTGTTTTTCTTGCAACACCTCCAAGTGTACCTGCAGCAGGAGATGGTCTGATAAAAGCATCGGGATGAATGCTGAGTTGTTCCATTCTTGTCTTGTCACCCAGAATGCTTCCTTTAGTCTGTTCACTGCTTGGGTCAATTGTCAGTACAGCAAGTTTTCTTCCTTCTCCCGTAATATGTAATCCAAAAGTCTCAATGAAAGTGCTTTTCCCGGCTCCGGGAACACCTGTTATTCCAATCCTTATTGATTTTGAACTGTAAGGAAGACATTTCTCAATGATGCCTTGTGCTGTATCATAATGTTCAGGTAACGAACTTTCAACTAATGTTATAGCCTGACTTAAAATGGTCCTGTTCCCGGAAATAATACCAGCAACATATTCATCCACTGAATATTTCTTCCGTCGCTTCCTACCTGATTTAGTAAGAACATCAGGATTTATACTTGGTGGCTGGGGAATACCTTTCTGTACCTTCAATGCACTCTTATAATTCTTTAATCTATTTTGCAACGGGTGGTTGTTCAACATCAGCATTCAGCATAAGAACAACCTCTGAATTTTTCGGATCGTTTGTATAAACATAGATTGCTTTTGTAACTTTTCCTACGTAACCACCCGAATTGAATACTGCTTTGATAGAGCTTGATTCTCCCGGTTTGATCCCTATACCCTGGTTTCCCTGCTGAACTGCAGTACAACCACATGTAGATCTTATATACCTGATTATCAAATCGCTTTTTCCTTCATTTATAAATTTGAACTCAACTTCATTTTGTGTGGAACCTTTTATTTTTCCAAGTTCAAAAGTGGTAGTCGAGACTTTAAACACCGGAGCATTTGCCATATCTTCATTTGAAAGAGAAGAAAAATCTTCTACGAGGTTTGCTGAAACATAGTAATATACATTTTGCTGAATGACACCATCAAGTTTAACTTTAACCATATCGGTCACATTCCCCCAGACTGGATTTTTTGTGGCATCGTAGGTTCCTTCAACCAGACCTTTCTGCCCGGGTTTAAGAGTTTCCGGATTAGCCTTAAGAGACAAATGTCCCGGCAAACCATCAAATTCAACCTTCACGGGAGCAGTGGAAGTGTTAATCAACTGCATTACCCTGATCTTCTTCTCAGTTTTTTTGACATTCGTAAAAGCAAGATTCTGGCTTTCGAACCTTACAGTGCCGGCCGCGAAGGTAAATAACTCTTCGATAGTCTTTTCATGAGGAGTAACCTCTCCCTTAATTACAAGAATAACAACTTCCGGTTTTGAGTTAGAATATACCGAAAGGGTCTTACTGAACACCCCTGGTCTGTCTTTAGGATCATATATTGCAGTAACCTTGCCTTTGCCACCTGCAGGAATCGGTTGTTTTGTCCACTCAGGAGTTGTACAGCCACATGATGCAACCACGTTTTGAATTACCAGAGGATCATTACCTGTATTGGTAACAATAAAATCAAAGGTCTGCCTCCCGGCTTCTTCTTTGAAAGTTCCGAAATCGTGTTCCGTTGCTGATAGCTGCATTTTAGGCTGGGCAACCTGCGCTTTGACTATACCTCCGAAAATCAGGAGAGTAAGAAATAACAATAATCTTTCCATATCAATTTGTGATTTAAATTATTTGAAGATTTAACTTTTAGTTTGATGCAAATATATAAAAATAAAAAATAAAATTTTTTAAAATAACAATTCCGGTCGGGTTTTGATTGTATGTGATTATGCAAAAATCAGACCGGAAAATAAAACTCAACAAAGTCTGGTAAAAATAATAAAGTTAGAGCTTTTTAGATATTTTAAAACAGATTATAATTAGTTTTGCGGCCTGACCCGGATTCTTTGGAACAGAATTTGTTAATAATAAATCCGGTTTGCCTCATGAAGGCCTTAGAAATGAGAAATATTAAAAAACTGATTATCACCATTATAGCTTGTGTTTTTTATTTAAATGCAAGTGGCCAGTTTTATAATGGTTATCAGATGTCTTTTGGTAAAAACAAAGTTCAGTACTACGACTACTACTGGCAGTACTACCGGTTCGATGATTTCGATTGTTACTTTAATGAATTTGGACGTGATCTGGCTCAATTCACTGCAGATTATGCCATGAATAAGATTGAGGAAATTGAGGATTATTTCGATTATACACTCGAGAAAAGACTGATTTTCATCATCTTCAACAAAAATGCCGAATATAAACAATCTAATATTGGTCTCGTAACTTTTGACGAGGATAGCTATAATACCGGCGGATTCAGCAGGATTATAAAAAACAAAGTTATGCTTTACTATGAAGGCGACCATGTGGCATTTCAAAGACAGATTGCTGCTTCAATTACTGAAGTGATAATCAATGAAATGTTATACAATGCCGACGTAAAAGACAGGGTATCAAGCTCTTCATTAATCTATATGCCTGACTGGTATATAAAAGGGCTCATTAATTATGTGTCGTACAATTGGGACTATGAGGCTGAAAACAGGGTTAAGGATGGTATCAAGTCAGGCAAATTCAAGAATATCAACCATCTTGAATATGATGATGCGATTGATGCCGGTCAGTCATTCTGGAGATTCATCGGAAAAGAATATGGCGATGCCCTTATACCAAATATTATCTATCTGACAAAAATCTACAAAAATGTTGATGATGGCTTCCTTTATGTTATGGGAAAGGATCTCAAAGATCTCCTGAAGGAGTGGAAGAAACAGTACGAAGAAGAGTATTCGGGAGACAAAAATCTTCCTGCTGATGACGAAAACATCCTGAGAAAATCAAAAAAGGAACAGATATACCAGCAGGTAAAAGTCAGCCCCGGTGGCGAATATATCGCTTATGTAACTAACGATTGGGGAAGAAAACGAATATGGCTTTACAACCAGTCAACCGGAAAGCAGAAAATTATTTTCAGGGCTGAACCACGATTCGAGCAGGTTACTGATAATACGTACCCTGTGATTGCCTGGCACCCCAGCGGTAAAATTCTCACTTTCATAAGTGATGAAAAAGCTGACCTTGTTATGTATTTTTACAGGGTAAATGAAAAAACAACCGAAAAAAGGAACCTTCTCTATTTTGATAAAGTCCTCGATTTTTCATATTCTCCGGAAGGATCACGACTTGCGTTATCTGCCGTAAAAGACGGGATAACAGATATATACATTCACACTATTGCTTCAGGAACAAACGAGCAGATCACCAGGGATGTTGCAGACGATATTAATCCTTCCTTTCTGAAAGGCTCCCCGGGGAAGGTCATTTTCTCATCAAACAGATTGTCAGATACTCTGACAAATACAGGGAGCCCATTTGAAAAAATGTCGCTTACATTTGATCTTTTTACTTATGACCTATCTGGAAAAAACAATCTCCTGGTAAGACTTTCTGAAGGCAAATATACCGACAGATTTTTACCATCCGGTATCGCCAAAAACAAATTTACATACATCGGTGATCAAAATGGAGTACTTAACAGGTACACTGCAAAATTCGATAGCTCGATAAGCTATATAGACACAGCTACTCATTTTAGATATTACATTAATTCTCTGCCTGTTACTAATTATGACCGGAACATTATCGACCAGTCTGTTGTAAATGGATCCGACTCATATAGCGAAATACTGTTCAGCAAAAGGAGGTATATTTTAAGGAGGGGACTACTAAGCGAATCAAATCCTGTACCTGCCGGGGAGATTGTGACCAGTACATTCCGGGAAGAGAAAAATCAATTTATCCATAAAGCCGACAGCATAGAACAGTTAAGACAATGGCTTGTTGCTGAAGATATAAAAAGACGTGATACCCTTACTAAACCTATTTATGAGTATTATATAAAAAACGAACCTATTGATATAAATCATTACATCTTTGAGAAGGAAAAACAGAACTACTACGACCAATTATGGCGAAAAAAATATATGGATATTGACCTTGACACGGGGCAGATCGTGCTTCCATTGGTCAGGATCTATGAAACATCCTTTTATAATAATTATATAGCCAACCAGGTGGACTTCAGCTTCCTAAATAATTCGTACCAGGTATATAGCGGAGGGGCTCCATATTTTAATCCGGGGGTGAATGTCCTGACAAGATTCGGTACACTCGATCTGTTCGAGAACTACCGGATTACCGGAGGGTTCAGGTTTTCCGGAAATTTTGACAGCAACGAATACCTGCTAAGTGTTGAGAACCTTAAAGGGACATTCGATAAGCAGGTCATTTTCCACAGACAAGCTTACTTCATCAATTCAAATGACACCCTTCTAAAAACACACACTCACAACATTTATCTTATCTACTCTAAACCTATTACCCCTGTCCTCGCACTCAAAGGGACACTTGCATACAGGTACGACCAGAATGTTTATCTGTCCACCGATATGGCTTCACTAAACCGTAAAAACTTTTCACAGCACTGGGCCAGTCTGAAAGGTGAAGTTATTTATGACAACACACGCGCGAGAAGTATAAATATCTACTTCGGTACCAGGTTTAAAATCTTTGGGGAGTATTATAAAGAGCTGACCTATAAGAGATCCGACATGATAGTACTCGGTATTGATTTCAGAAAATACACACGGATACACAGAGAATTGATATGGGCAAACAGATTTGCAGCCAGTACCTCCTTTGGCCCCACCAAACTGATCTATTATCTTGGTGGTGTTGATAACTGGATGGGCTATTTGTTTAATAAAAACCCTATGTTCGATAATACGACACCTGTGACTCCAAATGTAAATTATGGGTTTCAGGCTCTTGCTACCAATATGCGGGGATTCACGCAAAACGTCAGGAACGGAAATAATTTTGCTCTTGTAAACAGTGAATTAAGGTGGCCGGTAATCAGATATTTTGCCGGTCATCCGCTGCGGTCCAATTTTCTTAACAGTCTCCAGGTTGTCGGGTTCGGTGATATTGGAACGGCATGGTCAGGAAAATCTCCATGGTCTGGCGAAAATGGTTACGATACTGAAATAATTATCAACGGCCCGGTAACGGTAACCCTCGATTCAAACAGGAAGCCCATTGTAGCAGGGTATGGTGCAGGATTGAGAGCCCAGGTGATGGGCTATTTCGTGAGGGCCGACTGGGCATGGGGTATCGAGAACAATTACCTGTTGCCAAAAATATTCTACCTGTCATTCAGCCTCGATTTTTAACAGACTCATTAATAATCAGAATTATTTGTTTCGTGGCCTAAACCAGATACTAAGAAGGATAATCAGTAATATTTGTCATGTTTTTTTTTCAATATAAAAAATTATGAGTATCGGTTATCAATAATAATCTCAAATCAATTGATTATGAGATTCCTCGCTAACGCTCGGAATGACAAAGCATTGAGTGGTAGGCAGGGAAGAGTTGGCGATTCGCTCAGTGAATCGCCAACTCTTCCCCCTCATGAATAGAAATGAAATGTCATTCCGAACGAATCCCGCAAAGCGGGAGAAGTGAGGAATCTCCAATTAAGAGAAACTGTATCCTGGCTCAAAAAGAAATACAAATTATATGCATGATTCCCGATACTCATATAAAAAATTAAGGTATTTTTGTGGACTTATTATAATTAACCAATCAAAAAATAATCGAAATGGCTTACAAAATTAATGATGATTGTACTGCTTGCGGAACATGTATTGATGAATGTCCTGTTGAAGCAATATCAGAGGGCGACATCTATAAAATTGATCCGGATGTATGCACTGACTGTGGAGCCTGTGCTGATGTATGCCCCGTTGAGGCTATTCATCCTGCATAGTATTGCAATTTAAGAAGTTGAAGGCTGTACCACAAGATACAGCCTTTTTTTATTGAGGATTATAATTTGCTTCCCCCGGAATTCCCACAGGAGGTTAAATCAGTATTATTTTAGTAACCCATATTTTATTATTGAATACAATGCACGAAAGCCATCTTTCCAACCAATTTTTTTTCCTTCTTCGTAGGTTCTTCCATAATATGAAATGCCTACTTCATATATTCTGATATTGGATATCCGTGATATTTTAGCAGTTATTTCCGGTTCAAAACCAAATCGCTTTTCTTTTAAATCAATTGACTGTATTCGCTTAGTATTAAATAATTTATAGCAAGTTTCCATGTCAGTCAGGTTCAGGTTGGTGAACATATTTGACAAGGCTGTGAGAAATTTATTACCCACTGTATGCCAGTAGAATAAAACCCGGTGTGGATTGCCTCCTATAAATCGCGAGCCATAAACTACATCCGCGAAGCCATTCACCACGGGCTTCAGGAGGTCGTTGTATTCTTGTGGGTCATACTCCAGATCAGCATCCTGAATAATTAAATATTCACCCGTTGCCTTACTGATTCCGGTATGCAATGCCGCACCTTTCCCTTTATTAATTTCGTGTTTGAGATATTGAATATTTAAGGAAGGATTAGTTGAAATATAATTCTCAATTGCCATCTCAGTGTCATCTGATGAGCAGTCGTTTACAATAATTATCTCTTTCGTAATATTGTTAATTAAATTTACCTCCTTCACTTTGTCAAGAACACGGTGAATTGTTTTTCCTTCGTTGAATACCGGTATTATGATTGATAATTTTCCCATATATTTTATTTTTTAGACTAATTTCCATTTGCCCACGTCAGTCCCGCTCCTGGCAAGCTGCTATTGTGTGCCGTTCTATTGAAAATGGTGGAAAATCCGAAAATAAACAAAATGTGTTCAAAAGGAAGCCGAAACCGGCTCCCACCATCACCTGTCAATATCGCTGGTATTAAAAACATGACAAATAAAATAAAAAGAATCAATAAAGTTTCATAATCCTTATTTTTCCAAAGGTTAAATAATTTTAATAAAAACAACCACCACAATATAGCATAGAGAAACATAAAGATGTAAGTGAAACAGGAAAGAAGTTTAGATATCTTAAAAGGATAACCCGAATTTTTAAATGCTTTCCATTCATAACCGAAATAATTGGAAATATTAGAAAGCAGATTATTTGAAAGAAACAGGTTAATCGTGTTAATACCAAGCACTTTAATGGTTGAAATGGGATATTGTTTAATAGTCTGATACATTATTGCTTTTCGCATTTTTGTTTTGACTGAGATGTTTTGAACCATATCTAATTGCTCCCTGTATGAATTATATTTATCAGTATTCCCTTCCATGATCAAAACTTTTTTTGATAAATATTCAAAAGCATTAAGTCCAATTACACTGCCCGGTGAAAAAAATGAATAATTCAGGTAATTCCTCACCGTGGAAATATTTATTAAACAAAGAATGGCAATAGAAACAAATAGAGATTTAACCAATGTCTTTTTTACAGAGTAGCAATATTTTTTTGCTACCCAATATCCGATTGAAAGATTTAATAATGGAAATAAGCTAAGTGTCGGCCTGATTAATGCTGACGCTGCAATCAATATAAGGTATAAAAGAAGATAATCGTATCTTTTAGTTATATAAGTTTTTAATCCCAAATAAAAGCCAACAACAAACAGCAAGATAAAAAGTGTATCAGTTAAAACTACGGCACTCCTGGTAAAATAAGCGCCGGAAATACATAAAACAATAAATACTATTTTGATTAGCTTATTATTGAAATCTGGTAAGAGAATTTTTATTGTGGCAGTTACTGCCGGATAAATAAAAGCAAAAATTATAGACTGAAATATTTGAAGCAGGAGTAACCAATTTTTACCAAAAGTATAATAAAAAAAACTTATGATTGCCGGATATCCAATTGTCCTTAAATGATCTGGAGTATTACTAATTCCAAAAACATTATGATCCACAAAATTCAGCGCGGGGCCAACGTAAGTCATAACATCGCTATATCCCCAAATATTCTTCTGATAAATACCGGCAGGGATTTGAAGGTTTTTATAAGAAGTCGCAAAAGAATAAAGAATAATCAGGAATATAATATTTAAAGCAAGACCCAAAAAGTACTGTGTCTTAGGCTTACTTAAGTCTATGTTTTTTAGCATAATGCATTTACTATAAAATGGCACATAACAACTCGAAAAATGCAACCGGTTGCGTTTATTTAGGACTATATTTCGCCTTCTCCAGAATACTCTGGACATCTATATTCTTCATCAGATCACCCAGATTTACACCCGGATTTTTCATCATATATGATTCAACAATCCTGAAACCCAGCCACACAACTGCCCTTCCCGGCGATTCATTAGTGAAATAGCTTGTAAACGGAGCTTCCCCTGTCAGTTTGCGTATTATGAACTGATCGCTTTTAAATAACAGGTCATTTTCGATAAGATATTGCCACATCTGACTTTCATTGTTCCGGCAGAATTTCATCTGATCAGGTGTAAAACCAAAGATTATCTCATCAGCAGCTTCAGGCAACATACATTTTTCAAAATATTTAAGTTTGCCATTATGAATCATCTCGGCCAGAACGTTATCAGCAGGGTATTTTAGTGTTGAGAAATCCCATTCCGAGGCGCCCCAGCCATACATGCAATCAGGAACAATATTCTCAGGGGTCATTCTGGCTGCCATATATTTGTATATCTCAAGCTTCGGATAATACTCGCAGTCAGCACCAAGATACCGGTCCAATCCTATTCCAAGCAAAGAATCTCCAGTGATGATACTGTTATTAAACCCTGTGATACAGGTAAATACAGCAGGTGGGGTCCTCTCGGGGAAATAATAGAGATAATGGCGGAAAGCTTCCTGAAGCCCATCTTCAATTTTCTTAACATCGGGATAAAGCTTCATTGTCAGAGCAAAAACATCATTATTTTGTTTATCTGTACAAAACCTTACCAGGAAGTCACCAAACGAGGTGTCGTTTATATCGCCGGTATTAATCACATAGCTGAAAAGCTGAAGAAACCCGTTAAATTTTTGTTTGAGAGAGGGAACCATAGTTGTAATTTCATTGGGGTTTAATGTGAAAATATCCTTCTCGAGCCTCTTTATTTCAATTTTTACACTAATAGCAGAAGTGCTGATTTTATAATGATTTTTTTTACATGAAGTCATCGCCGGAACGATCAATAATAAAAAAATAAAAGTGATAAATCGGTTTCTCATAATGTTCATTTTCTTAGGCAGTATAAAATAAACACTTTTTCGATTATCAGGCAACAATTAAAAACGACACAATTACTTCTCATATTATTTATTATTTTTACATAAGATTAGCCTATATTGATTTTCTTCTTTTACCCCTCACCCCAAGGGGAGCGAAGAAAATCAATTTACACCCCTTGGGGATGGGGTAAATAAATTGATTTTCAAGCGATACGGGATTTATTGACAATAATAACCTATACTAAGATAACCTATTATGAAAATAGTTAAAACATTAACATACAGATCAGTTACGATTCTGTCCTTTTTAATTCTCATTATTAATCCAGCCGGGATCATCAATGCCCAGCAAAAGATAAGTATTGGAATACATGCTGATCCGGCTATAAGCTGGTTTTCCTCTGACGTTAATAAAATCCAAAATGACGGGGCAATTGCAGGTTTTAGTTTTGGATTGACATTTAACAAGTACTTCACACCTAACTATGCTTTTTCGACCGGGATAAATGTCATTAACGCGGGAGGAAGATTAGTTAGTAAGGATACAACTAAGTTTGAGTTAACAGATCCCACCCCGGTTACTGTTTTGCCCGGTAAACCTGTTGGCTACAGGATTCAATATCTGGCAATTCCTATCGGGTTAAAGCTTAAGACTAACCAGATTGGGTATCTCACTTTCTTCTCCGATTTAGGACTCGATCCAAAAATTGTCATCGGAGGAAAAGCAGATATTCCTTCTCTAAATATCAAAGGGGAAAATGCTATGAATGAATTAAATATATTTAACCTTTCCTACCACATTACTGCAGGAATTGAATACTCCCTGGGGGGATCAACTGCCATGCTGTTAGGCTTGAATTTTGACAATAACTTTCTTGATATCACGAAGGACAATGGAGTTCAGCCGACTGATAAAATATCGCATAAGATACTGAGTTTCAGAATTGGTGTTAACTTTTAACCTGATTGTGATGAAAATCACCGTTGCTCAGTTGAATTATCATATTGGCAACTTTATCAGGAATAAGGATTTAATCATCAATGCAATTAAAAAAGCAAAATCAGAAGGATCCGATCTGATAATTTTTTCTGAACTGTGTATTCCCGGATACCCTCCTCTTGATCTGCTCGATCGACTTGACTTCATAGAAAAATGCAACATCACTGTCAATGAGATAGCCAAAGAATGTACCGGGATTGCAGCAATAGTGGGCTCTCCTACCCTGAACAAAAAACCGGAAGGCAAGAAACTTTTTAATTCAGCCCTTCTTCTGTCGGAGGGGAAAATTATCTATTCTACCCATAAAGCGCTGCTGCCCACTTATGATATTTTCGATGAATACAGGTATTTTGAACCGGAGAACCGGTTCTCAGTATTTTCATTCAAAGGGTTAAGACTCGCGATAACTATTTGTGAAGATCTCTGGGACGAACAGCCCTTCGACAATGAATTTGAAAAGACAAGGTTGTACACTGTATCACCAATGGAAGAACTTGCAAAACAAGATCCTGATATCATCATCAATATCGCTGCATCACCATTTTCATATACTAAAATCGAAGCAAAAGAAAACATTTTCAGATCTAAAGCCATTAAATACAAAATACCTGTAATATCTGTTAACCAGACAGGTGCAAATACAGAACTAATTTTTGACGGGGCTTCAAATATTGTGAATAAAAAAGGTGAAATAGTCAGGCAACTCCCGTTTTTTGAGGAAGCTGTTGAGACATTCCGTTTCGATGATATTAATTCCGGTAACATATCCCGGAGAGATTCTAAGCCGTCTGCAATACAACTAGTCCACAAAGCTCTTGTGACAGGCATCCGTGACTATTTTGCAAAAACAGGATTTAAAACAGGCATAATCGGACTTTCGGGGGGGATCGATTCAGCATTATGTCTTTGTCTCGCTGTTGAAGCCATTGGTAATGAAAATGTCAGAGCATTACTCATGCCTTCGCGCTATTCGTCGGACCATTCTGTTAACGATGCTGTGGCGCTTGCCAATACCCTAAAAGTGCATTATGATATCGTAAATATTGAAACCCCGTTCAGCGCTTTTAAAGAGCAGCTTGCCCCTCTTTTCGCAGGAAAAGAAGAAGATGTAACTGAAGAAAACATGCAGGCCCGCATTAGAGCCACACTTCTTATGGCGGTTTCGAACAAGTACGGGTGTATATTATTGAATACATCGAACAAGAGTGAAGCCGCTGTTGGATATGGCACCCTTTATGGAGATATGGCAGGAGGATTATCAGTTATCGGAGATGTTTATAAAACTGATGTTTACCGGCTTGCAGATTATATAAACAGAGATCATGAGGTAGTACCGCGAAACACAATTTCAAAGCAGCCATCTGCTGAACTGAGACACGGGCAGCTTGATACCGATTCTCTTCCTGATTATAAAATCCTTGATGCAATCCTGTACCAGTACATTGAACTGCAAAAGCCTGCAGAACGGATAACCGGAGAAG
>JAPLEB010000112.1 GCA_026391555.1 Bacteroidia bacterium
CGCCGACAGGCGGAGTAATGAGGAACCGAGTACGCTTGCGTACGAGCTCACCGAAGGTAATCTCACCTCACATAGAAAAATCAAAGAGCTTATGCGCATTATTCCAGATACTCATTAAAATTTAAATGCGTTGACCCTGTAGTCGCGTTAATTATTATTACCAGAATTCCTTTAATTGATTACTTTTATGGTCAAATTGCAGTCGGAAATATGAAACGATTATTATTGCTTATCATAATGTTAATAACTGTAACTTTTCCTGAGGTTACGGCCCAGAAACGAAAATCGGAGAGAGCTTATTCCTCTTTCAGTGCCGGGGAGTATTTCGATGCGATAGATCAGTTCAAAGCTACATATTCAAAAACCAAAAAAACAGATAAAAATTCAAGGACCGAACTTGTATTTATGATTGCCGAATGTTACCGCATGATCAATGATCCGAAAAATGCCGAGACATGGTATAAGCTGGCAGTTAAGTCATCATATTCGAAACCAGATGCCCAGTACTGGCTTGCGGAATCACTTAAGAAAAACGGCAAGCACCAACAGGCAATTGATGAATTTAAAAAATTCAAGCAGGTTGCTCCCTCCGATGCAAGGGCTGACCAGGAGATTCGTGCCTGTGAGCTGGCTATCGAATGGCTTAGGAATCCTGAAGCATATAAGATAGATGAACTTAAAGACATAAACTCAAAAGAGTCTGATTTCAGCCCGGCCTACGGGCGCGATGATTTTGGACTGATTTATTTTACATCCTCGCGCGATGATGCGGCGGGTAATAAAACCCATGGGGCAACAGGTCAGAGTTACACTGATATCTTCGAAAGTCGCATTGATAAAAAATCAAAATGGAGCACCCCTGTTCCGGTTGGAGTTATCAACAGTGAGTTCGAAGAAGGAACCCCTTCCTTTTCATCTGATTATAAAGAGCTTTATTTTACAAGGTGTGAAGAAGGAAAACGCGAAAAAAAGGGCTGCATAATTATGTACTCAAAAATAGCCGGCGATACATGGAGCGATCCTAAAAACATTGGAATTCTGCCAGATTCGCTTGTTGCTGCCCATCCTTCAATTTCGCCCGACGGATCAACATTGTATTTTGTATCGGATATCGCGGGGGGTTTTGGTAAAAAAGATATCTGGAAGGTAACAATGGCCGGGGGAGGAGGAGCCTGGTCAAAGCCGGTTAACCTTGGTCCGGATATTAATACACCGGGCGATGAACTTTTTCCGTATGTAAGGGAAGATGGCACATTATATTTTTCCTCCGACGGACTAATAGGAATGGGGGGGCTCGATATTTTCAAGGCAAAATTGCAACCTGACGGAAGCTGGGTTGTGCAGAATATGAAACCCCCAATAAATAGTTTTGCTGATGATTTTGGTATCACATTCGAGAATGGCAATGAACGGGGAATATTCAGCTCAACCCGTAAAGGAAAAGAGAATGATGAATTGTATTTTTTTGAGTTACCACCTATGAAATTCAATGTCACAGGATTGGTTAAAGACGAAAAAACAGGTGGTGCAGTTAACAGTTCTCTTGTTAAGCTCATAGCAAGCGACGGAAATAGCCTTCAGGCCGAGTCAGGTACCGGAGGGGATTTTAAATTTGCTCTCAAAGCAGATGTTGACTATATTTTTTCTGTCTCAAAAAGAGGTTACCTGAACGGAAAAGAGAAAGTGACAACCAAAGGACAGGAAAAGAGTCGCGAATTTATGGTAACAATTCTGCTTACGCCAATCGATAGACCAATTGAACTTCCCAATATTCTTTATGATTTTGGAAAATGGGACCTGAGACCCGAATCGATGGTTTCGCTTGACAAACTAGTTGAGACTCTTATTGATAACTCTAACGTAACTATTGAACTTATGTCGCATACCGACTCGCGTGATACGGAAGAGTATAACCAGTCACTTTCACAAAAAAGGGCCCAGATTGTTGTTCAGTATCTTATCGATAAAGGGGTTGAGCCGGAAAGGCTGTCTCCTAAAGGTTATGGTGAATCAACACCTAAAGTTGTTGATGTAATAATTGCCTCACAAAATCCTTTCCTGAAAGCAGGTACTGCCCTTTCAGACCAATATATTAATAGCCTTGCAAATGACGAACAGAAAGAGATTGCCCATCAGGTAAACCGCAGAACCGAATTCAGAGTTCTGAGAACGGATTATGAGTCACCGAAAAAATAGCTTCTCCCTGACTTTATTAAATCTACCTCACCCTAAAGCCCTCTCCCCTGAGAGAGAGATTTAGGGTGAGGTAAAAATTGGATATATCTCAATAAAATTACCAGGGGTCATAGTTTTCCCTGTAAATGCTGCATAGTCCACAGCATATTTATAAACTCTGAATACCGAATTCATTGTCTCATCAGCACGTGCCGCATCATCAGCCGGTTGATTTCCCTGTGTTATGATACCTGTTTTTTCAACGGGACAGATATATTCCCAGACAATTTCTTTGTCACTGGTTACTTCAAGAAATCTCCCAATAGTACCTGAACAAATAATGGTATTCCCGTTTGGCAGACGATGAGCCCCTGAGATATTTTCCGAGTACATCGGTGCAGCTGTTGTTCCCTGGTAAGTCCATGTGTAGTTCGCCGGACCAATAGCTGAACCGGTAGAAAGCGTGTAACTTCCGTCGGCATTTATCGCCGGTGTAAATTCATCTACAGTAGAATAATCTCCTCGTCCCAATCCATTGTTGAAACATGTAAGGTTCCCGGCACCCGGATAGCCGGGCCTGACCCATTCAACATCGTGCTGTTGAAAATACCGTTGATTTGTAACAGTTCCTGCGCCGTAACAGGCAGGATTTCCCCACCGGTAAAGGAGGTCACCTCCTTTTCCTCTTGCTCCTCCTGAATGTTCTTTTGCCTGTGCCGTGGTTGTGTTGTGATCAATAATCCATACTTCACTGTTTCCTCTTACACTTACAGCTATTTGATCAAGCGTTGGATTGTAATCAATTGAATTCATGTGGTTCCAGAAAGCAGGAATATTCTTTGTATCACCATCGCAATCTATAAGTTCCGGATGCAGTTTTGGATTGTCATAATTTGCTTTTGTCGGATCAAAATCCTGAATGAGATGATCCCACGTGTGCCATTCCCAGACAACATTTCCGCTTTTGGGATATGTAGGCTGTATTTCCACAACATAATCAGAAAGCATAATTCCCTTTGCAGCAATCTCAGGCTGGAATTTAGCCGGATTAAAGCCTGCTGTAATACATTCGGCGTATGTTTTCTTCTCAACAACCAGCATAAGAATATTTCCGTTCGGCAACCTCCTGATATCATGATGCTGCATATATGTTTCTGTTGAATAATCGAGTTCCCAAACAAGGTTTCCGGCCCAGTCATACTCTTCAACTCTTCCTCCCTCGCCGCCACCGCTGCTTAGCCTTCCCGGAGTCATACATGCCCGGAGCAGATTCCCATTCTCGAGCAGATATACTGATTGCCCGGGAGGATAGGTGCTTTTTGTCCACTGGTGCATAATACGACCCTCATTGTTAATAAGATAGGTCATCGTGTTTTGCTTTGGGGCAAACAGAGTATACCCGTTATAGGTTTTGGCAGTATTATTCAGCATCAGGCCCACAGTTCTGACACCGGTATAGGTGCCGTCGTTATCGTCATCAACCACCGGATCTTTCTCCTTCTTGCAGGATAATAGAACAATTAACAGAAGAGCCGCAAGAACTCCTGATCTCTTTATTAGTTTAAAAATTGTATCGGTTTTCATATTCGTCTTTGTATTATAAATTTATTTTACTTTTCGATTTATCCTGTTCTCTGAAATATTTTCAACCGGAGATATATCACATTTATTTATTTCTTGCTGTCCGGAACCCAACATGGTAATAAGGATGGTTTGGATCCTGCGGACCTCGGTAATAAGAGGGATTCCGGTTTGAAACCCGTGAATGCCCGTCATTTACGGCAGTAGTTTTATAACCGTTGTACCAGTTACCTCCACGCATTCCCCTGTATGCTTTACCATCGGGCATAATAATACCGGAGGTGGGGCCTTTCGGATTATCATAAGCGCCGAGACTGTAATAATTTTGTCCGTACCAGTCATTAACAAATTCCCATACATTGCCTGCCATGTCGTACAGTCCAAAGGCATTTGCACCATTAGAGGTCTGGTAGCTTACTGCACTTCCGGGCCAGTTATAATCTGATTTCAGACGAAGGGTGCCATTATAAAAGCCAACGGGGGTTGTCCATGGATATGTGGCAGCGTTAGTTCCCTGGTATGGATTACCTGATTCCGGCCAGTTTGCTTTTGTAATATCCTGATCGTTACCCCAGGGATAATTATAATAAGGGCTGAATTGCCCTCCCCTTCCGGCATATTCCCATTCTGCCTCTGTGGGCAGCCTGTAACCGTTTTTTGTGAAATCGCAATCCCATGTTGTGAGATTATAACATTCCTGCAATCCTTTCTGAAGGCTCAGCGTGTTGCAGTAGGCTGCTGCTCCTGACCACATAACCCCCACCACAGGATGATTTGCCCGGGAATCAGCGATGGAAAAGGCTGTCCCGTTAAAACCTATGCTATAATATGATGCATATTGGTTTGTATAATAATAGGGTTCGCTTTCGCCCGTCGCATAAACAATGTTACCGCGGACTTCAATCAATCCTTTCGCCAGTGAGCTGTTCAGATAATCAAGGAATTGTTTGTTGGTAGTCTCTGTAGCTGCCATGTAAAAAGAGTTGACCTTAACATTATGTAAAGGCTTCTCATCGCTGGGATGACTTGGATCGACGAAATCGAAATGGTCCCCCATTTCATAATCTCCGCCCGGCAGGAGCACTTCCGAACCAATCTCAACAGGATCGGGATCGGGATCAGGAATCACATACTCCTGGTGTTTTTTACATGAAATAAACAAAACCGCTGCCAGGATTAAAACCGCGTTATTTAACATCAACTTCTTCATAATAAATTTTTCTTTTAAAACCTCAAACCTTATATCCAAATTCTTACATTCCCCTGTCCCTCCCGCCGAAGCGGGACAGGCTCTTCAAAGGGGGAATTATAACCTCAAAAAAATCTCATCTCACACATAAAACATTTTCTTTCAGTGTTTTATCATTATATGAAACAATGCCGTAATCTACATTTATGTCCCAGGCTTTTAATGTTGAGTTCATCAATGTGGTTGAAGACCAGTAATTACCTGAGAGCACACCTGTAAAAAAATAATTATTAAAAGATGGCATAGACAGTTTTTCGTCATTAAGCGACTGTAATTCTTTTACATTTGGTAATCTCCAATCTGTTTTTCCGGCTAATTAACACGTTTTTACATCATCATAAGAATGATTTTAATCAATTAAGAAAAGACAAATAGTGGTCCTAAGAATGGGGAG
This sequence comes from Bacteroidia bacterium, assembly GCA_026391555.1. GTDB lineage: Bacteria > Bacteroidota > Bacteroidia > Bacteroidales > VadinHA17 > LD21. The sequence continues at coordinate 5,400 of JAPLEB010000112.1, forward strand.
TAGTTTGTTTGTTCATATATCTGATAAAAGGATATCATTAACTAATTAATGGTATATGTGGCGATAATATCTCCGTTTTTACGTGAACCATTCTCTTCTGATGGCATGTATGTTCCAATATATTCAACTATTACACTGCTACCGGAAACCGTTACTAACAGAAACCCTCTGCCGGGCAGAATAACACTATTTACATAACCATATTGAGAAGCTGAATTATTGGTAATATTCTTATTAGAAGGCTGCGGCACCTCCTGGTAAACTATTCCGTCCTTATCCTGTTTTCCATAGAAATGATCATGACCATGGAAGAATATTGTTGCATTATTCTCTTTCATCAGTGTATGGATTGGCTTTCCCCATCCGGGGCGATAAGTATCAAATCCCCAGGTAGTATCAGCATTATACCCTCCCATTTCAAAAAAATCTGCATATTCAGAACCTCCCCTGGCATCTTTGCCATAGCCTCCTACCAGCTGATGACAGAATATAAACTTAAATTTAGCCTGGCTTGTTGTCATTACATTTTTAAACCAGTTGTACTGATCAACGCCGAGAGTCCAGCCTCAATCAGGTTTTATTGTAGTGTACCAATACGGATCAAGGACTATAAAGAGTGCATTTCCCCATTCCCATGAATAATAGTTTTCACGAAGTCCAACGAAGTTTTCTGATATTGAATTACCGGAAAAGAATGAATTTGGTAAAGGATTCGGGTAATACAATTTCCTCGTATTTGATGCCATCACGGCAATACTGCTTTCAGTACCATCAATTCGCCAGCCAGCTTCACCTTCGTGATTTCCTAATACAAGATATAAAGGAGCAGATGGACACGGGATACCGAAATATGGTCTGTACATTGTATGCCTCGCAGTAACAACATCCTGATTGACAACAGGTTGCTTTTCCGAGAAAAAAGTATCGCCAAGATCAAGAAGGAAATCAGGATTTTTTGAAAGAATGTTTTTAAGAGTTAACAGATATGCAGAAGTATCAGAATTTGAGTCAAGATGAGGATCTGCCTCAATGGCAAAAGTGAATGTACTTCCAACAGGCCTTTGAGTATGAAAAGAATGTTCCTGACCTGCCAGAAAAGATGTGGTGGCTCCTGATGGCCGATATCTTGTTCTGTAATAGTACTTTGTATTAGTGACTAAATTTGTAAAATCAGTTTGAAAAGGTGTGTCCTTAACTGCTGTATAAGTTACTGTATTCTTTTGATAAATTCCTGAGAAATGTCTTCTGCATCTTCTCTGTCAAGTAAAAATCTATAACAGGTATTTATTACTTTATTGGCATAAAGATTCACTAATTCATCGAAAGCGGCTTTATCACCTGCCCGTAGCTTTTGCAAAAGATTCGTATCGTTCAATTAGATAAGAGGTTTAATTTGAATCCCCGCGAGCGCATTGGCTTCGCCGAGCTCGTAAACTCGGTTCTCCGTTGCTTGCTGCGGAGTCAGCGAGCATTAAGAAATTACCTTAGGGGATCGAAGATTCTTCGTAGCTTGCTGCGAAAGCTTCATTTTCGAGGAGAAGTGAAAATTGTTCTTC
>JAPLEB010000122.1 GCA_026391555.1 Bacteroidia bacterium
GCACCAAAGCTGCTCATGGAACACCTGGGGATTGCATTGGCGGATGCCGGTTATGCAACAAGTTTTTACTTTATTTTCCGTACTGCCGGCTGCTTAATGGGTTCATATCTGCTGGGGAAATTCGGAGACAAAAAAGTATTTCTTGTTAGTGTATCATTCATTTTGTTGGGCATTCTGGCATTATTCTCTTCTGACAGGACCATAATGTATATCGGTATAGCAATGTTCGGCCTGGGTAATTCAAATATTTTCCCTGTAATGTTTTCGCAGGCATTGGTTCGAAAACCAGCTAACCAGAACGAAGTGTCCGGATTAATGATTACAGGAGTTTTTGGTGGTGCAATTATTCCCCTGCTTATGGGTATTTCATCCGATCTGATGAAAAGTCAGATGGGTGCACTACTCATTTTACTTGTATGCGTGGGATTTCTCCTGGGTTTAGTATCTCCTAAAATTAAAACGAACTAGAAATTATTTTAACATGAACGGGAAACCTATTATTGTGGGACTTGGAGAAATACTCTGGGATTTACTTCCTGATGGTAAGAAAGCAGGAGGAGCACCTATAAATTTTGTATATCACTCATCACAGTTGGGAGCCGATAGTTTTGCCATAAGCGCTATCGGAAAAGATGCATTAGGAGATGAGTTATTGGAGGAAGTGAAGAGGATAAAGATAAATCATCTTATCCAAAGAGTAAATTATCCTACAGGTACTGCTGAGATAGAGTTGAAGAACGGCATCCCAAAATTTACCATTACAGAGGGTGTTGCCTGGGACTACATTCCTTTAACAGCTCAAATGGAAGAAGTTGTTAAGAAAGCTGAGGCAATATGCTTTGGTACATTGGCACAGCGATCACCGGTTTCACAACATACCATTCTTAAATTGCTCTCGATAGCGCCAAAGAATTCTTTGAGAATATTAGACATCAATTTCCGGCAACATTACTTTAGTCCAGAGACAATTGAAAAGTCATTAAACCTTTCAAATGTGCTGAAGGTAAATGATGAAGAGTTGGTTGTGCTTTGCAAGTTGTTTTCGAGAGATGGTTCAGAAGAAGAAGAATGCAGATGGTTCATCGATAAATTCAATTTAAGGATGATGATTCTTACGGCAGGAGCAAACTACAGCACGATATTTACTTCCGGTGAGATTTCTAAAATTAGCACACCCAAAACAGATGTAGCAGATACTGTGGGTGCCGGTGATGCTTTCACCGGGGCGTTAGCATCTTCAATCATAGCCGGGAAGACTATAAAAGAAGCTCACAGGTTTGCTGTAGAAACAGCCGCTTTTGTTTGCACAAAAGCCGGTGCCTGGCCAGAGTACGAACTCTAAAATCATATAAAATTCTGGATTTTGAACATAATCCAAAACCCCTGATGACCAAAACTGACAATGTGCCAACTTTGGCAGAGTATATGGGGTTAAGCGATATTGAAACAAAAGAAAACTTGATAATAAATGGAAGAAATAATAACAAATAATTATGAAATAAATACTCTGAATTTTACTGTGAATTTATGCAGATCATTCTCATATTTATATTTGATCTCCCACCTGTTCAGCCTGCAAATCTCTTTGACTATAGCCAGCCCAAGCCCAAGGGAATCAGATGATTTATTAATTTTATAAAACCTTTCAAAAAGTTTTTCCGGCGCAACATTAAGAGGAGCGCCCGGATTTGAAATTTCAAGAAAACTCTTGTTGAGTATGATATTGATTATTCCTCCTTCAATACTGTGTTTTACAGTGTTTCCAATCAGATTAATAACCAATGATTCCGCCAGAAAATAATTGGTTTCAAGAAAACATTCAGGTTCAATCGTTTTTTTAAGGATAAGCGATTTTCCGCTAATATGATCTTCAAATAATTTTATTTTATCTTCGAGAAGTTCAGATATGTTTACTGATCTTTTTTCCGGGAATTGTTCATTGGCTATTTTAGTAAGCAACAATAGTGTCTGTGTTAATTTTGAAATACGCAGAGTGTATGCATAAGCTGAATTTATAAGCTCAGCCTGATCTTTTTTAAGATCAGGAAACTGCATTAGTGTTTCCAGTTTTGATTGAATAACTGCAAGCGGATTCTGAATTTCATGCGATGCGTCTTCAGTAAATCTTTTAAGTGACTGATAGTCTGAAATTACCTTTTGAGTGAGTTTTTCAAGCGTGTCGTTTAGCTCTTTGAATTCATCAGTCTGACTTACTGCAGAGAGTTTGAAACCGGGTCTGTCGTATGAAAAACTCTTTAGTTCATCCATCGTTTTATAGAAAGGCTGCCAGATATTTAGTGAAAGCTTCCGGTTGATGAAGTACAGGCAGATAAGCAGAAGTATAAAAACAGAGCCTGTTACTATTGCAATTGCTTCAAGTAAGTCATCTTCTTCCAGCAGAGTATCCCTTGCTATGATTAAATAATTTTTACCATCGACAGAATCTATAATACTTATCTGACGAAAGGGAATTTCTTTTTTTTCTATTTCATCAAAAATAAGAGTATCAATGGTTTTATATGACCTTTCTGATTTTCCTGATATCTCTCTTATTTCGATAAATGGGTAATAATTTGGTAATATTCCTTTCTTTTCAATGGTACCTTCAATAACTTTGATATCAGAAATAAGATTTTCATTAAGCTGATCTTTGAAAAAGAAACTTATAACAAAATAGAATACAACACCGGCAATAATAAATGCTGTTGCTGAAATAAGGAAATAAGCCCTGTTTGTTTTCTGAAGGAGTCTCATTTTTCTGAAAATTTATAGCCTATACCATATATATTATGGAGGTAGTTTATTCCATTATTTATCTCAATCTTTTTTCTGATGTTTTTAATATGGCTGTAAATAAAATCATAATTATCCACGCAGGAAATGTTGTCTCCCCACACATGTTCTGCAAGCGCTTCCCTGGTGATTACTTTATTTTTATTAACAATAAAATATACCAGAATTTCATACTCTTTTCTTGTCAGGTCAATAATCTTTTCATTAACAAACGCTTCTGAGGAATCTGTATTTATCTTAATCTCATTGAATATTAATTCGCTTGCCCCTTCAAAATGCCGTCTTCGTGCAAGGGACTTAATACGTGAGTTTAATTCGGCAAGATGAAATGGTTTGGTTATATAATCATCTGCTCCCATATCAAGACCTTTAACCTTGTCATCCAGAGAGTTTTTTGCCGAAACGATTAGCAGACCGGCTTGTTTGTTTCGTTCCTTAATAAGCTTGATAAGATCCAGTCCGTCGCCACCTGGCAGTGTAAGATCGAGAATAATAATATCATAATTGTAGGCTGATAAAGAATCTTCTGCTTCGAAATATGAGCAGGCTGTTTCGCACAAAAATCCTTCTGACCCGAGGAAACTCTTTATCGTTCCAACCAGTTCTTTTTCATCTTCAATAATCAGGATCTTCATTGCATTTTATTCGTAAGGTAAAGCCTTTTATTGGTTTTCAAATTTAAGTTGTTCCTCTTTCTGCTTCTCATTGCTTTTTCCGAAATTAAACACAAAACCGGTATAAATAATTCTTGGGCTTCGTTGCCTTATTGTTTTATCGTATAATATGGGTGTGTTAAGCTCTGAATTGTTGCGAAGCGTATTGAAAACATCTGAAACGGTCAGGATCAATGATGCTTTTCTTTTCCATAAGTCTTGTCTTATACCCATATTTACAAAGAATGTCGGGAACATTTTGCCCTGAGGTGTAAGTCTGGTAGAAATGTAGTTTGAATTTACCTGAATTACAGTTGTCTTGGTAATTTTGGTGTTGACATTCATATTTATATTCCACACAAAGTTAGATTTGTTGTTAGTATATCCAAGACTGGCAGCATCAATCCGGTTTAAAAATGTATTTGAGCTAAGATTAACTACGGTGGACTTTCCGATTTCTGAAGAGAGGATTAGCTCCAATCCTGTCGAATTGCTCTTTGACAGGTTTTCGCGTGTTGTAAGTAGTATTGAGTCGTTTAAATACCGGGTAATTTCGGTTTTGCCATTGTAGGTGTAACGATCATAAACTGTGGCAATAAAAGTTGTTTTGTTACGCTTAAAACTATAACCCGCTTCAACAGAATGAATATCCTCAGGTTTCAGATGAGGATTGCCTTCCCTCAGATTTAATGGATCGGCGTATTCAGGAAAAGGATTCAGTTCATCAGCGTCAGGCCGTTCAACTCGATGACTGTAATTCAGCTGGATCTCATTATTATCATTTACATTATACAACAGATGCAAGGAAGGGTACAACCTGAAATAATTATTAGGAATAATAGTGTCTGTCGTAATTAAATGCGAAGTAACAAATGCCTGTTCTGCTCTTAAACCTGCAAGAAATCCGAATTTTCCAATTGTATGTTCTAAAGTAGCATATAGTGCATGAACATTCTGGATATACTTAAACCGGTTTGATTTCTCAACGTCTTTGATCCAGGTAACTGTAGTGGTATTAAAAGATTCCGCGTAATAATTAAGGTCGCTCAAAGCGGATTCCAGAACATAACCAGTTTCAAATTTTGTGTTATCCGATAATGGATTTTTGTACTCGATATATAATTGGGATTCTCTGTCGCCCTGGTGAATCAGTGTATTATCGAGTGTCAGGGGAGACACTGGAACTCTGTAAATTGTTGAATATTGATTATCCTCCTGTTCTGCTGAATTGGATGTGGTAAAATCTATATTGAGTTCATGGTCTTCAGCAAATACATGCTGGTAAGTAGCAGTGAACTCAAGGTCTTTTTCATATTCCGGATCGCGCCGGCTCCGGTCGTAATCCATGGTAGTTATTCCTGCTGCATCGGAAATCAGATTTGAATTAATTTCGTGTCTTACGAAACTTCTGTAGTTATAACTTCCGGCAACGCCAAATGAGTTTTTTTCATTGAGATTAAAATCAATACCAGTACGCACGATATGGGATAATGGACGTGAGAGATCAGAAATAGTCTGTTTAGTTGAGCTAAGGATATTTGACAAGTCGTCTTTACGCTGACGGACATCGTTTGTCAAACGATATCTTTCATCCTGTCTGATACTGTAGCTTCCAAAAATATTGAACCTGCCGGGATTATAATTTGTTGATAAACTGGCATTTGAACGCGAGGCATTTCCGACATTGGCTATAACAGAACCATTAAACCCCAGATCTTTATTTTTTTTCAAAACAATATTGATTATACCTGAAGTTCCATCGGGCTTGTACTTTGCTGATGGATTTGTTATAACCTCTATTTTTTCGATAGTATTTGCAGGCATCTGCTGTAAAACTGCTGCCCTGTTTGCTCCCATAAGGCTCGAAGGTCTGCCATTGATGAGTATTAGCACATTGCCTGATCCGCGCAAGCTTACATTCCCTTCAATATCTACCTGCAGTGAAGGGATATGCTGCATAAGTTCGCTGGCAGTTCCAGAAGTGGTCATTATATCTTTCCCAATGTTGAACGTTTTTCGATCGATGGAGTTTGTGAAAGTGGATTTTTCACCAACTACTTCCACATTATTAAGTTCCTGAACAAATGATTCAAGGAAAAGTTCCCCAAGTCTTATACTCTTGTGCTGAGCGTCTATGATAAAAGGGGCGCTTGATTTTTTTGCATAACCTATAAAACTGTAGCTGATGTAATATTCTCCATTAGCAGTATTTTCAAAAATAAATTTTCCTTTCGAATCGGTAATCGTTCCATCAATAACTGTATCATCGGTTTTTTTCTGAATTACAATTGTGGCAAATTCGACCGGTTTTTTCGTCTGGGAATCAATTATTGTTCCTGATATGGTTCCTGAATTGCGGTTCTGACCATTCAGAATGAGTACATTAGATGCAATCAAACAGATGATAAATAAATACTTTCTCATTGATAATTTTTAAATAATTCATGCAAAAATGCATTACAACTTTGAATACATTCTGGATTTTATAGATTTCTATTAAAATTTTACCCATAAGAATAATAGTGCGATCCTTTAGTCGCTGTCAGGCATATTTGCAGCGCTTACTTTCTCTGAATGTACTTATTATACAGCCTATTGCATAAAATATTTATCAACTCTTGTGAATCAATTTCTACTTACCGGAGTTTATACGGTTGCAACCTATTTCAAGATATGACAGTCAATATTTAGATAGTTTTTATTATATTTCGGAGTTTTAATATATGAGGTACCTCAGAAGTATATTGCCGGTAGTTGTACTCAGCTTCATTTTTGGAACTGCTCTGGCTCAGCAGGTACCAATGTATAGCCAATACATTATGAATGGGTTTCTGATAAATCCATCATTTGCAGGCCGCGATGGATATACTACTGTTAACCTTACAGTTAGAGAACAGTGGGTTGGAATGGCCGGGGCGCCAGGAACTTATGCTGCCAGTCTTCAGACTCGAATCCTCAAGAACAGCTACATTTCAAAATCCACTTCGGTGAGGAAGAAGTTAATTAAGCCAACAAAAGGCGGTAAGGTTGGTCTAGGAGGTTATGTTTTCAACGACAACAATGGTATTATGAGACGTACCGGAATTCAGGCTGCTTATGCTTACCATATTTCAATGGGTCAAACCGGGGGCTACCCGAATAATCTTTCATTTGGATTGGCATTGACCGCCTATCAGTTTGCGATTAATACCACTGGTTTGATCTTCGACCCCGATGACGATTTACTAAATTCATACGACCGATCAATCTTTATCCCGGATTTCAACTTTGGGGCAAGCTTCACTACATCAAAGTATTATGTTGGATTTTCAATGACCAATTTGCTTAGGGGTTCATTATTATTTGCCGATACATCAAGCACAAACAGAACTGAACTAGGCAACTATTTTCTAACAGGCGGTATGAAATTTCCTTTTACTCAAGACTGGGTACTTGAACCATCTGTATTTATTAAATCATCAGATATGATCTTTAAGTCATTACAGGTGGATCTGACAACAAGAGTCTATTATAAGGTTGACTATTGGGCCGGTTTGTCATGGAGAACAGGTGATGCCATTATCCTCATGATGGGCTTAAAGTACGACAGATTCTATTTTGCCTATGCTGTTGACTTTACATTAACTGACATCCGAAAGCAAAGTTTTGGTTCTCATGAACTTACACTTGCAGTCAAATTTGGTGAAAGCGCCCGAAGGTACCGATGGATAAATGCTTACTAGAGGTGTCCTTTACAGAATAGCCTGTATCTTCATCCCGGTCTTTATTTTGACGAACAGAGGATCTTCACAGGATGGCGGATTACAACCTGTAAGGGTGATGTTTTATAATGTTGAAAACCTGTTCGATATTAATAATGATACACTTAAAGATGATGATGACTTTCTCCCGGGAGGTCTGATGCGATGGAATTTCACCAGGTATAATAAGAAAATTAATTCGTTGTTTAAGACAATAGTTGCAGCCGGGGAGTGGAAACCTCCTGCAGTGGTTGGTTTTTGTGAAGTAGAAAACAGGAAAGTACTTGAGTATCTTGTTTATGGTACTTATTTGTCAAAGTATAACTATAGAATTATCCATGAGGAATCTCCCGATTTGCGAGGTATTGATGTTTGCCTGATTTACAGGAAAGATTGTGCCGATCTCATAGACTATAGATATTGGATTCCATCAGGGATAAAAAGTGAAGAATTTACTTCAAGAAGCGTACTCTATGCCAAATTTGTTATTAGTGAAGATACAGTTCACTTTATTGTAAATCACTGGCCTTCAAGAAGGGGAGGCGTTCTTGCCGGCGAAGATATGAGAATGAAAATTGCTTCAATGGTCCGGGAGAAGGCTGATTCAATAATAGAGGCAAGCCCAACGGTGGCAAAGATCATTATTATGGGCGATTTTAACTGTACACCTGATGATAAGGTGATTAAGCCACTCATCAATCCAAAAGGCATATGCAATTCACTGGTAAATCTATCAGAAAGGCTGGCTGGAGACGGCATTGGGACATATCGTTATATGGGAACATGGGAAATGATTGATCAGGTAATAGTATCAGACATGCTTTTAACCAGTAATAAGGGTCTGTATACCGATGTAAATATGTTAAGTATTTTCAAACCTGATTTTCTTCTGAAAAAAGACCCCAAATATCCCGGATTCACTCCTATGTCAACGTATCGTGGATACAAGTACCAGGGTGGATTCAGCGATCACCTGCCGGTTTTACTCGATCTTAAGTTCAGGTAGCATGATCAACAGGAGTCAGTCCAATCTCATTTCCCTTTTCCAGCATTAACTTTCTGGCAGCCTCATGTTCGTTGGGAATTATCCCATCAAGAATGGCTTCCCTTATTGCATTTTTAATAATCCCGACTTCTTTTCCGGGTTTTATTCCAAAAGCAATGATAATCTCACTTCCATCAATTGGCGGCTGGAAATTTCTTATTGCATCATTTTCTTCAATCTCCTTCAGCCTGTTCCGTACAAATTTGAAATTTTCAAGATGCTTTGTTTTTTTTGCTTCATTCTTTGAAGTTATATCAGCCTCGCACAATATCATCAGATCGTCAATATCATCACCTGCTTCAAATAATAATCTTCTGATTGCAGAATCGGTAACTAACTCTTGCGATAGTGCAACCGGCCGGAGATGAAGATCAACTATTTTTTGAACATATTTCATCTTTTCATTCAGAGGAAGCTTGAGTTTTCTGAATATATCTGGAATCATTTTAGAACCGATATATTCATGCCCATGGAATGACCAACCGGTATCAGGAGAGTATTTTTTTGTAATCGGTTTGGCAATATCGTGAAGAAGAGCAGCCCATCTAAGCCAAAGATTATCAGTGTTTTTACTTATATTGTCAAGAACTTTTGTTGAATGGTGAAAATTGTCTTTATGTGTTTTCCCTTCTTTTGTTTCGACTCCTTTAAGATTATCAAGTTCAGGAAAAATAATTTTAAGAAGGCCTGACTTTTCAAGAAGGATAAAACCTTTTGAAGGATGCTCACACATAATTATTTTATTCAGTTCAGTGGCAATCCTTTCGGAAGAAACAATCCTGATCCTTTCAACATTCTCTTTTATTGAATTAAACGTACTCTCCTCAATTGTGAAATTAAGCTGGGCAGCAAATCTTATTGCCCTCATCATCCTTAAAGGATCATCTGAAAAAGTCTTGCCGGGATCAAGAGGTGTCCTGATAATTTTCTTCTTAAGATCATCAATACCTCCGAATGGATCAATAAATTCCCCGAATGTATCCTTATTAATGCTTATAGCCAGTGCATTAATGGTGAAATCTCTTCTTTTCTGATCATCTTCAAGCGTTCCGTCTTCAACAACAGGTTTTCTTGAACCTCTGTCATACGACTCCTTCCGTGCTCCCACAAATTCAATCTCGTATTCTTCATTTCTGAACATTGCTGTTCCAAAATTTTTAAAGACGCTGACTTTTATTCCCGGACTTATCTTCCTGGCTGCTTTACGCGCTATCTCAATACCACTTCCAATGACAACAATATCGATATCCTTATCAGGGTGATCCCTCTTGAGGAAACAATCCCTGACCCAACCTCCGATAACATATGCTTTTACATTCTCAGATGTAACCACAGTAGAAAGTTTCTCGAAAATTTTGTCATTAAGACATATATTCATATATAGATATGCCAATTTGTTAAATATTCATGACAAAGTTACAAATAATACTCAATTTTTTGTAACTTATGGTATTTAAGGAGTATTGGCATAAAGGTTGTTACTGAGTTAAACAAACTGAGGTTCTGTATGTTTAATAAATATAAATGCAATGGTAGAACATTTAACAAAAGAGACGTTTTTGAATAAGGTATTCAATTACGAAACGAACAAAGAGTGGAAATTTGAAGGCGAAAAGCCTTGTATAATAGATTTTTATGCCGATTGGTGCGGACCATGCAAGATGGTAGCACCGGTACTTGAAGAGCTGGCTAAAGATTTTGATGGTAAGATTAATGTTTTTAAGGTTAATACCGAGGAAGAGCAGGAACTTGCATCGGCTTTTGGTATAAGAAGTATACCTTCCTTTTTATTCGTTCCATCGGCGGGTCAACCACAAATGGCTATGGGGGCATTACCTAAGGAAACATTTGTTAAAGCATTCAGGGATGTACTTGGCGTAGAAAAATAGGCTGTTCGTCAAAAAGCAGTCTGTTTTTATTAAATATGTTGAAAAAAACGAAACAATTTATGTCTGATTAACGTTTAATTATACAGAAGGTTGTAAAAATTCGTTACAAGGTTTTTTTTCATAGGTTTAGGTTTAGTTTTAGGGTAGTAAAGTAGTAAGTCAGGACTCCGGTCCTGACTTATTTTTATACCAGGTCCTTAAATATACTGTTGATCTCCTCCTCCGTTGATCTTAATTTTTTCTGACATTGTTTAATCAGTTCAGAAGCACGCTTTACTTCAACTGATAACTTATCAACGTCCATATCCCCGTTTTCGATATTCTTCAGAATATCCTCGATCTCTATTACCGCTTCATTAAACGAAAATTCCTTTTTTGCCATATTTTTAAGTTTTAAATTTATCTTGATTCTTCAGGTTTTCTTATCTAATTTGTTGATATTAAATGACTGATATAAATACAGGTAAAAATATTTTTCCAAAGAACAATTCCCCCTTTGAAGGGGGTCAGGGGGATGTTTCTTCTTAAATAGATTAGCATTCTTCTATTTCTATAATGACAATTTCTAAAGCCCTTAATACGTCGTTCATATTCCGTTTGACATCAATATCGCTGAATCTGATAAATTTTACTCCAAGCCTTTCTAACTTACTCTGCCTGTTTGCATCATATTCATATTTGTGATCGTGTGTACATCCATCAATTTCAATAGCCAACATTAGTTCATGGCAATAGAAGTCAACAATATAATCACTTAAGGGAACCTGTCTGTGAAACTCAAAACCAAAAGATTTTCCTTTAATTTTCTGCCATAACAAAATTTCAGATAAAGTGCTGTTTTTACGTAGTTGTCTGGCAAGTTCTTTTAAATAAGGATTATATGATATGATCTTGTTTAGTGACATAACCTGGTTTTTAACATCCCCCTCACCCCCTTCAAAGGGGGAATTAAATTAGTAAACGAAAATTCCTTTTTTGCCATAACATTTAGTTTTAATTACTACTTTTTAAACTTTTGTCTTATAACTTTTACATTTTTTAACCCACCCCATGCCCCCCGCCGAAGCGGGGCAGGCTCTCCCAGGAGGGGATTTTTTTTATTAGCATTCTTCCCTGTTCCCCTCCTCACCCAGTCTCCCCAACAACTCTGCTTTTAATCGAACCATCACTGAATTGTGTATCAATTAGATCATCTGTTTTTATCTGACTACTCTTTTTCAATATTCTGCCATTCAGTGATGTAATAGTATAACCGCGCTTTAAAACATTTTCGGGCCTCAGAATTTTAAGAGTGTTTTCCATTCCTGCCAGCAACAGATTATTTCTGTTCATAGAATCTGTTGTGAAGGTTATCAGATTCTGTCTGTTTCTTTCAAGTATTGTCTCTTTGCCTGACGAAAAAGATTTTACTGCTGAAACAAGCCTCGATTCCTGATTTGCCGGAACAAGGCCTGCTTTAAAAGTATATTCTTTACCAATATTCATGATTTCTATTATTTCCCCTGAAAGTTTATCTTTTATATCCGACATCATTAACCGGGCGAGAGGTAATAGTTTTATTTTGGATGTTTCAATCCGGTTTCTGTTCTTTTCGATGATTATCCGTGAAATATCTTTGATCTCAGAACTCACCTCAATAAGTTGGTTTTCAACCAAAGCCACGCTATCGATAAGGAAATCGGCCACTGCTGTGGGTGTTTTTAGCGACTTATAAGCTACCATATCGGTGACTGACATATCTTTCTCATGGCCTATGCCGGTTATAACAGGTAAAGGAAACTGGGTAACATGATATGCAATATTGTAACTGTCGAACCAGCTGAGATCAGACTGAGAGCCTCCACCTCTAATAATTACTACAAGGTCGAATAAATGTGAATTTATTGCAATTTTATCAAGAGCGCTTATTACACCCTGTTCAGTTTCTGCCCCCTGCATTGCGCTCTCGATCAATGCAGTATAAAAAACATATCCAAAACTGTTTCCGGTCAGATGGTTGATAAAATCGGAATATCCTGCTGCCTTCCCTGAAGAAATAATCGCAATTCTTTGAGGAGCAACGGAAAGGTCAAGTTCCTTATTCATTGAAAATACTCCTTCCTGCTCAAGCTTTTTAATAATAAGCTGACGTTTCATTGCCATTTCTCCGATTGTAAATGCAGGATCTATATCGGTGATTACCAGGCTTAGTCCATATAACTCGTGATATTCAATTTTTGTTTTTACCAGGATTTTGAGCCCCTCTTTTAGGGATTCTCCGGTAATATTTTCAAAAAATGCCTTAAGGAATCTGTAACGGTTGCTCCAGATTATTGCTTTTGCACGTGCCCTGATACTATTCTCGTCGGGATGTTTTTCAATGAGTTCGAGGTAACAATGACCGGCAAAATTTTCCTTAATCTCCGAGATTTCAGCAATTACCCAATACATGTCAGGCAAAGCCAGATATAAAGAATCTCTTATAATCAACTGTAATTCTGTTAATGACAGTTTTTCAGTCATGTTCAATTTTTAAGTTTGATAACCTTGTGAGTAAAAGTGCCATAACCGGTTATTATCCTGATAATATAGATTCCCTCTTCTTTATTCCTGAGCTCGGTTATTAGCAATGTACGTCCGAAATAATCAGGGTAATTCCTCTCAGCAACTAAATTTCCGGAAATAGTAAAAATCTCAAGTTTAAACTGACCCGGGGTTAGCCGGAAGGCTATTTCTATATCATCAGTGAAGGGGTTTGGACCGGCAACAGTTTCTTTATCAGGGTTTCCTAAAAGAAAATTCTGCAGTAATTTAAGCATCGTGAGGGCGTCAACCATATCGGGAATTCCATAGCCATAAAGGGAGTCGGGTGAGTTATGCCTGTCACCGCTGGAGTGAAGAGCCTCAATAACATCGGTGTTTAGCGCCATGGGGACAGCCTGCATGAGACATGCTGCCATTCCACTTAAAACGGGACAGGAAAAGGATGTGCCATTTGATCTATCCACTAAAGATAAAGCGGTTTGCACCGGAACACTTACCCCCATAGTGGAAATATCCGGTTTGATTCTGCCATCGGCAGACGGACCGGCTGAGGAGAAAGTTGAAATAATGTTGTTCCCATCAACAGCTCCAACCGCAAGAACACTATCTCCGTCTGAGGGGAAGATGATACGTTTCCAATTTTTGTTCCTCTCATTCCCGGCACTGTTGACAACAAGAATTCCTTTTGAAGCGGCGATATCAGCCGCCCTTGTCACGAAGGCGGTGTTACCGTCCAGATCGGAGTATTTATAATTGAGAGTTGGATCATTAAAATCGTAATATCCCAGTGATGAGGAAATTATGTCGGCGCCTGCACTATCTGCAAATTCAGCGCCTGCGGCCCAGAAATCTTCCTCACAAGGGAACTCGGACTCTACATCTTCAGTTTTGAGAAGTAAATAATCGGCCCCGGGAGCTGTTCCTTCGATCGACCCGGGAATTTTTCCGGCCAGGACAGAAAGTACAGCGGTACCATGTGAGCTGTTACTATATACGGACTTATTATTATTTACAAAATCATATGTCGCTTTTATTCCATTTCTGTTTCGAAGATCATTCAGGGAGGATATCTGATCGGCTATAATAAAGCCTCCATCAAGAATGGCTATCAGAACGCCTTTTCCATCATAACCTGAATTATGAAGAGGATAGCCGTTAACCATTGCTATCGGCCGGTCAAAAGGAGGGAGGTCGGCCTGTTCTATCTGAAAGTCGTGTTTATCAATAAAATTGTTCTTGTAACCTGGTGTTTTTACGATTTTGACATCGCTTACAAATGATAAATCAAGCAAGATGTTAATATCGGCAGGAGACTGAGTTTTGAATAGGGCAGTATTCATCCATTTCGAAGTACAGTGAAGTTTAAATACTGAAGATGATATCTGATTAAGGTAGCCTGTATAAACTGGGATATCCCTGAAATCTGGTACAGGAATTCCGGATTTTTGTCTGCGGTACATAGCTCTGGGGGAAATCAGATCTCCGGGGGCATAATTGCCTGTTGCATTCTCTCCTTTGTCCCTGAAGTAGACTCTGTAATAATAGTAATAAGTTGATCCTTGTCCATACAAGCAATTAGCTGCTGATAAAAGCAAAAGAGTAAAAGCGATTTTCACTCCCTTCCCTGTTGAAAGATTGAAAGCCTTCATTACCACATAACTCCGGTTTTCTCCGGGTCAGCAATTTTCCCCTTGTTTTTCTCAAGGAAGTCTAAATAGTCAGACTCATCAATATCCATCTGGCGATCCTTTGTAACTCCTGCCAGGTATTCTAATTTGTATTTAATGGTTCCGTCATTATTATAAATAAGCCAATGTCCATCCCTTACGTCATTTTTATATTGTCCGGAAAACTCAATCTGTCCATTTTCAAACCAAACCTCAAACCTGCCATTAACTTTGCCGTTCAGATAATTAGATTTCAGGCAGATGGCGCCGTTTGGATAGTATCTGATCCATTCCCCCTGCCTGATATCATTTATGTATGTGAGTCTTTCGGCAACCGTACTGTCGGGATAGAATTTAAGGGATGGACCGTTTTTGAGATTTCGGGAGTATTGTTCTTCGGAGATCAGATACCCTTTCGTAATTGCGGAGAAGAATTGCCATTTTCCCTCTTTCATCTGTTTGATGTAAGTTCCTTTTGAGGAGATATTGCCATTCGGGTGATAAATAGTTGCAATTGCCGCTGTACCATCGCCATTGTATATGAGCAGGGATTTTAAAGTTTTGTCTTCATTATATCTTCTGAACTCACCGACAGGATGATCGTCCTTAAAAAGTCCATCATACATAACATTTTCATTAGGATATTTTTTAATCCAATGTCCCTGTTTCCTTCCCTCGGTATCTGTCTGATTAATATTCATTTCAGTCTGACATGTTGCCATGGCCGAAATGGCAAACAAAGAAGTAATTGTAATTATTTTCAGATTCATAATAAGGGAACGCAAAATTTGATACAAAAGTACAAAAAATTCTCCCGCAGTTTGTACTGATTTGAGCAGATAAAAAAAGAGGTTGAATTATTCCAACCTCTTTTATGAACCAGTTATCCTGATATTATTTTACCTCTTCAAAGTCAACATCAGTTACCTCCTCATTCCCCGGCTTAGTGTTATTACCACCGGGTTGTTCCGGACCGGGTTGAGATGTTGGCTGACCGGTATTCTGTGCAGTTTTGTACATCTCTTCTGAAGCAACCTGCCATACTGAATTCAGTTCAGCAAGGGCTTTATCGATTGCATCAATGTCTTGTGACTTGTGTGCTTCCTTAAGCTTGGCAAGGGCATCTTCAATAGCCGGTTTCTTATCTGCCGGGAGTTTGTCTCCAAATTCCTTAAGCTGTTTTTCGGTTGTAAAGATCATACTGTCAGCAGTATTAAGCTTCTCGACTTTTTCTTTTGCCTTATTATCGGCTTCAGCATTGGCTTTGGCTTCTTCTCTCATTCTCCTGATCTCATCATCACTCAATCCTGACGATGCTTCAATCCTGATTCTCTGTTCTTTACCGGTACCTCTGTCTTTAGCGGATGCGTGTAAAATGCCGTTTGCATCTATATCAAAGCTTACTTCAATCTGAGGAACGCCTCTTGGGGCAGGTGGAAGACCATCGAGATGAAAACGTCCGATAGTTTTGTTACCAGTGGCCATTGGTCTTTCGCCCTGCAGAACATGGATTTCCACAGATGGTTGGCTATCGGCAGCAGTGGTGAACACCTCTGTTTTCTTAGTAGGGATGGTGGTGTTTGACTCAATCAGTTTGGTCATAACTCCGCCCATTGTTTCGATACCCAGCGACAATGGTGTAACATCGAGAAGGAGAACATCTTTAATCTCTCCGGTAAGTACGCCACCCTGTATTGCTGCTCCTACTGCCACAACTTCGTCGGGGTTAACCCCTTTTGAAGGCACCCGGCCAAAGAATTTTTCAACAAGTTGCTGAATAGCAGGTATCCGTGTAGAACCTCCCACAAGAAGAACTTCATCGATTTCAGTTACTGCAAGGCCGGAATCTTTAAGAGCGATCCTGCAAGGCTCGGTACATGACTGTATCAGTTTATCACAAATCTTTTCAAAGTTGGCGCGTGTAAGTGTTTTTACAAGATGCTTTGGAATTCCATCAACAGGCATAATGTAAGGGAGATTAATCTCTGTAGTTGTTGCACTGGAAAGTTCTATTTTGGCTTTTTCGGCAGCTTCTTTCAGACGCTGTAATGCCATTGGATCTTTTCTGAGATCAATACCTTCTTCTTTAAGAAACTCTTCTGCCATCCAGTCAATGATCAAATGGTCAAAGTCGTCTCCTCCAAGATGGGTATCACCGTTAGTGGATTTAACTTCAAAAACACCATCACCAAGTTCAAGAATTGAAATATCGAAGGTTCCACCGCCAAGGTCAAACACTGCTATCTTCAGATCCTTTGACTTTTTGTCGAGACCATAAGCCAGGGCAGCAGCAGTAGGTTCATTAATGATCCTTTTAACATTCAACCCTGCTATCTCTCCCGCTTCTTTTGTTGCCTGACGCTGTGAATCGCTGAAATATGCCGGAACTGTAATAACTGCATCAGTAACCTCTTGTCCGAGATAATCTTCGGCGGTCTTCTTCATCTTCTGAAGAACCATTGCAGATATCTCCTGCGGAGAATAGTTACGGTTATCAATTTTCACCCTTGGAGTATTATTATCGCCTTTAACAACAGTATAGGTTACCCTTTTTATCTCTTTCGTAACCTTATCATACGTTTCCCCCATAAACCTTTTAATCGAGTAAATGGTCTTCTTCGCGTTGGTAATAGCCTGTCGTTTGGCAGGGTCGCCTATTTTACGTTCTCCATTCTCAACAAATGCAACTATGGAAGGGGTGGTTCTCTTACCCTCACTGTTAGGGATTACAACAGGCTCATTGCCTTCCATTACTGCAACGCACGAATTTGTTGTTCCCAGATCGATGCCAATTATTTTTCCCATTTTATAATAATTTAATTTTTTTCATTTTGATAAAATTGATATGCAATGATTATGCCATTTGAGTTACTTCCTGTATTTCTGACAAAACGACAGAGAATCTGAGAAAGTCTGACAATTTAAAAAGATATAACATTGAGGAGGTATCATCTGATACAAATCAGTAACTTTGTCTGCTTGAATTAACACATTTATAATTATGCCGATACATAAGTCTGTTAAAAGGGTTACTACTCATGTTTTGAATGGGATGAAGCTCAAAGGTGAGAAGATTGCAATGCTGACTGCTTATGACTATTCCACTGCAAAGATTCTAGATGAAGCAGAAATAGATGTTATACTGGTAGGGGACTCTGCATCAAACGTGATGGCCGGCTATGATACAACTTTGCCGATTACCCTCGATAACATGATTTATCATGCTGCATCTGTTGTAAGGGCTGTTAAGAGAGCTCTTGTTGTTGTAGATCTTCCGTTCGGAACGTATCAGGGCAATTCAAAGGAAGCCCTGGCTTCATCGATCAGGATCATGAAAGAGACAGGGGCACATGCTGTTAAGCTTGAGGGAGGATACCAGGTGGTTGAATCTATACAAAGGATACTATCGGCCGGAATTCCTGTAATGGGACATCTGGGTCTGACACCACAGGCTATTTATAAGTTCGGAACGTATGTTGTCAGGGCAAAAGAAGAAGAAGAGGCCTGCAGACTGTTAGAGGATGCCAGGTTGCTTGAACAGACCGGTTGTTTTGCAATAGTGCTTGAAAAAATACCGGCCAGGTTGGCGGAAGAGGTTACAAACAGTCTGAAAATACCCATTATTGGCATTGGAGCAGGTGGTAAAACTGATGGCCAGGTGTTGGTTCTTCATGATATGCTTGGTATAACACAGGAATTCTCTCCACGTTTTCTTCGCAGGTACCATAACCTTCATGCAGAAATTAAGGGAGCTGTACAGGCTTACATTAGCGATGTAAAATCACAGGACTTTCCCAACGAAAATGAACAGTACTAACTTAAACTGAAATGGCTGAGATTATATACGAAGACAACCATATTATCGCTGTTTATAAAAGATCTTCTGATTTGTCGCAGGGAGACAAGACTGGAGATATCTCCCTGGATACTGAAATAAAAAAATACATTGCAGAGAAGTACAAAAAACCCGGTGAAGTTTTTCTTGGCGTTGTTCACAGGCTCGACCGACCTGTAAGCGGGGTTATACTGTTTGCCCGCACATCCAAAGCGCTCGAAAGGCTTAATGAGATGTTCAGAACAAAGCAGGTTAAAAAGATCTATCTGGCAATTGTAAAAGAAAGACCTCCTGAAGATGAAGCTACAATAACTCATTTTCTTAAGAAGAATGAGACGCAAAACAAAAGTTATGTCTATGATAGTGAGGTAAAAGGGTCAAAAGAGGCGAGCCTGACATATAGATTGAAAGGAAGATCTGAAAAGTATTATCTGCTTGAAGTTGAGCTTCATTCCGGCAGGCACCACCAGATAAGGGCGCAATTGGCAAAAATCGGATGCCCCATAAAAGGAGATTTGAAATACGGCTTTCCACGGTCGAACGAAGATGGTGGCATAAGCCTTCTTGCACGCAGGTTGGAGTTTATTCATCCTGTCAAAAAAGAGCCGGTTTCGATTACTGCCCATTTCCCTGAGGGCGATATCTGGTCGGTTTTTATGGATTCTATTACATAAAAAAATAAGCCGGAAAACCCGGCTCATTTTGGGATTTGGAAATGAAAACCTGATCGGAATTTTATGTTATTAAGAATCAAAATTACTTTATTTTCTGTAAGTTACAGTTAAATTCTGCTCAATTAAGAGTTAACGAAAAGTTAAATCCTGCTTTAGTGACAACTAAATAATTTAATTTTGTAACATGAACAGGATGAAATTCACCGGTCTTATCATTATGATGCTGTTATCCATTATCGGCATAATATGGGTTCAGATCGTGTGGATAAGGAATGCTGTAGGCATACGGAACGAAAATTTCAACAACGCAGTAATTGTCAGTCTTAATAATGCTGCAAATGCCATTGAGTCCTCAAGGAAGGTGAATTTCTTTAATAATTTTATGCTTGCAGACCCCCTTTCATTTAATAACTCATCAGGCGATGTGACCAGCTATCTGAGCATCGGAAGTTATTCTTCCGAACCCGGGAACAAATTCAGTGTCAGGATTACCAACCAGACAGTTTCAGGCAGTTTTGATACCGGAAAGTTGACAACAGTAAACAAGTCTTTTATATTTCCAGGCGATACTTCCATTGTTTCAGACACCGTAACTTTACTTGTTGCTGCCAGGGATGAATCGGGCAAAATGAGCATTGTAAGGAGAGAAGAAGGTGTGAATAAAAATTCAAGGGCTGTATATTTCAGGCAAAATGAATTCCTTGAATGGGTGAGAAAAAGATCAAGCGAATTTCAGAACATGAGCGACCAGATGATATCGGAGATTTACCAGTGGGAAAAGACTCTTGAGCTTGATAATAAGGAGATTGGGTATACAATAAGGCAATCGCTGTCATTTGCGGGAATACAGACTCCGTATGAATATGCAATAATCAAAGATGGGATAGTTCAGGAAGGGACATTTAAAAAATCGCAAAAAAATGATTTTCTGAAAAGCAATTATATGGTCAGGTTATTTCCCGGCAATATTATAAGACAAGATCTTATTATGTCCGTAATTTTCCCTGAACGGACCAATTATGTATTGGGATCAATGGCATGGATACTGGGAGGTTCGATGCTCTTCTCACTTTTTATCCTGGCAACTTTTGCCCTGAGTCTGTATTTTATTATCAGGCAGAAGAAGATCTCAGAGATGAGATCAGATTTCATAAACAATATGACGCACGAGTTTAAGACTCCTATTGCCACAATTTCGCTTGCCGCAGATACTATAACCAATCCGAAAGTAATTAACGATGAGACAAGTATCAGGCATTTCATAAGCATGATAAAGAAAGAAAACAGCCGGATGAATAAAAAGGTTGAAACAATTCTGCAGATAGCATCGCTCGATAAAAAAGAGATTGAATTCAGATTTGAAAATGTCTCAATGCATATAATTATTGAACATGCAATTGAGACAATTGATATACAGGTTCAGCAACGAGAAGGAAAGATCAATCATAATCTTGATGCCGCAGAACCTGTAATTTACGGAGATAGTGAGCATCTCACAAATCTTGTAAATAACCTTCTTGACAATGCAATAAAATATTCACCTGAATCGCCGGAAATAACCGTTAAAACAAAGAATAACGAAAAAGGAATTATTTTGTCTGTTGAGGATAAAGGAATCGGTATGACCAAAGCAATACAGAGCAAAATATTTGAAAGGTTCTACCGGCAGAGTTCCGGTAACGTGCATGATGTTAAGGGATTTGGCCTTGGCTTAAACTATGCACGGGCGATTATTGATGCCCACAGGGGCACTATTAATGTTTTCAGCGAACCCGGAAAGGGGAGCCGGTTCGAAATATTTTTACCATATAACTGGGAGAACTAAAAATGAGCAACAAACCCGTAAAAATTTTTCTGGTTGAGGATGACTTGAGTTTTGGATCGGTTCTGAAGTCATACCTCGAAATAAACGACTATTCTGTTGAGTGGGTTGACGATGGCAAATATGCTCTTGATCATTTCAGAAAAGGGATCTTTAATATCTGCATTCTTGACATTATGCTTCCGCATGTTGACGGATTTACTATTGCGAATGAGATAAGGCTGATAAATAATGAGGTCCCGATTATTTTCCTTACGGCAAAAAAGCTTAAAGAAGATGTTCTAAAAGGATATGGGGCAGGAGGGGATGATTATATTACAAAACCATTTGATACCGATATACTTCTGGCAAAGATACGAGCGATCCTCTCCAGACGTGACTTTCAAACCGGTACAAAAGATATTTATGAAATCGGAAAGTTTGTTTTCAACTCCAAACTGAGAACACTGACTTTTGGAGTTGATGAAAAGAAACTCTCCCCGAAAGAAGCCCAGTTACTTGAATTACTTGCAATTAATTCTAATGCATTGATCAGCAGGGAGAAAGCTCTGAAAAAAATATGGGGATCTGATAACTATTTTACCGCGAGGAGCATGGATGTTTATATAACAAAATTGAGAAAGTTATTATCGGACGATCCGGAACTGAATATAAAAAATATTCACGGAGCAGGCTTCCAACTGATTGTCAGGGAAGATTGACCCTCAGATTCTTTTTATTGAACTGCAATGGGAGAAGACTGCTTACGCTGTCAATAACAATTGTTTTGTTTTTCCCCGAGAGAATTATCCTTATCTGATTTCCGATTCTCAACTCCTCTTCGGCAATTACCTGGCGGCAGTTACCGCATGGAGGAACAGGATCTTCAGCCAGGCCATCTTCTGTCATAGCTGCAATCGCAATCGCCACAGGTTTATCATTATGGTGATTTGATACTGAATTGGAAAGGGCACTCCTTTCGGCACAAATCCCTGAAGGAAATGCGGCATTCTCAACATTTGTTCCACGGACTATTGTACCACTATTCAGTCTTACTGCCGCTCCGACTTTGAAATTTGAATAGGGAGCATAAGCATTTAAAGCTGTTTCTCTTGCAGAAAAAACAAGCTCCCTGTCATCAGGATTTAATTCTTCAGTTTTTTCAAATTCTTTGTATGAAAATGAAATATAATTTGTTTTTATCATAACACTCTTATTCAGTAATGGTTATAAAGGTAGTAATTATTGTTTATAAATAGGATCTGTTCCAATGATTAGTAACCTCCCGGCACTTTTTTTTTCTATTTTTGTCATAAACATAATTAATATGCTCAACAGGTTATTTTTCATTCTTCAACTGTCTTTGATTTTGGGTCTGTTTTCATGCAGGGCATATAACCCGGTTGTTTCAACATCCGGTTCAGGACTGTCGGCAGAGGATTATATAAACACATATAAAGATCTTGCTATTAGTGAGATGAAGAGAACCGGCATTCCTGCCAGTATTACACTTGCACAGGGGATGATTGAATCGGACTTTGGGCGCAGTAGCCTTGCACGTGAGGCAAATAATCATTTTGGGATCAAATGTCACGATGATTGGACCGGAGCTACAATAAGGCATAATGATGACAAAAGAAATGAATGTTTCAGGAAATACCGCCGACCTGAAGAGTCGTTTTACGATCATTCCGATTTTCTTAAATCCGGCTCACTATACAGTTTTCTCTTTGATATTGACCATACTGATTTTAAAGCATGGGCACGGGGATTAAAGAAAGCCGGTTATGCCACAAACCCGGACTATGCAAATATACTGATCAGAATAATCGAAGAGAATAACCTCTGGTATTTCGATCGCGGCTACAATTCCACAAATCTGCCTCCCCAAACGACTATCCCTGTAAAAGAGTCCATTACCGTCCATAATATAGATAATATTGAGAAGCCTGTGATTTTTTCAAATGAGAACAATGCGGTTGCAGCCCATGTTCAAAGGGTTATGGAAAATAACAGGATTAAATATATAATTGTTAAGGACGGAGATACCAAAGAGAAACTTGAGAATGAGTTCCGGTTATTGAAATGGGAACTGCTTAAATACAATGAACTTAAAAGTGATTTTCCACTTGTTCCCGGGCAGATATTATATCTTCAACCTAAAAGGGAAAAGGCCGAACCCGGCAAAGATTATTATAATACTGTAGAAGGAGACACTATGTACTTTATTTCCCAGCGTTATGGGGTAAAATTGAAAAGTCTTTATGAGATGAACAGAATGACAGAGGGTACCGAGCCTGAAGCAGGGGAAAAGATATGGCTTAGAAGTATTAAACCGGTTAATTGACAGGAATGATATAATCCGTTATTCTGAAACCCCTGAGGAATTCGACAGTATTCATCCTGTTTTTCCCTTCAAGTTGCAGACTGACGATACTTATAAATCCATCCTTGCAGGCGACCCTAATAAAATGCTTACTGTCGGAGATTAAATTTCCGGGTTTAAACTTGTGGTTCTCAAATTCCGGCTGGCTTTCGAAGACTTTAAATGAAAGGGTTGACGAATCGTTTTTGAAGAATGATCTGGCGCAAGGGTAAGGGGCGAGTCCCCTGATGAAATTGTGAATTTTTACCGGGTCATTATTCCAGTCGATAATACAGTCATCCGGGTGTATCTTTGGAGCTAGCTTAGGAGCTTCTCCGGGTTTAATAAACTGTGACTGAGATCGAGGTTCGATGCTATTTTCCGCAATACCAGCCAACGTCCTGATTACAAGGCTGGCTCCATGTTTCATCAGCCGGTCGTGAATATCACCGGCATTTTCAAAAGGGAATATCTGCACCTCTTCCCTGAGAAGAATATTCCCGGTATCGATTTTTTCATCAATAAAAAATGTTGTCACACCTGTAATGGTTTCTCCATTTATAATAGCATGGTTTATCGGGGCAGCACCGCGGTAATGTGGCAGGAGTGATGCATGCAGATTAATTGTGCCTATTGCAGGTATTTTCCATACAACTTCAGGGAGCATTCGGAACGCAACAACAATAAAGAGATCGGCATAAAGCTTTTTCAGTTCGGAAATAAATCCTGCATCTTTCAGGCTATCAGGTTGCAAGATAGGCAGGGAACTGAATTCTGCAAATTCTTTAACAGCAGATATGGTTATCTTCCTACCTCTTCCTGAAGGTTTGTCCGGGGCAGTTACTACTCCGACAACATTAAAACCATTCATAAGCAGAGAGCCAAGTGTTGCTACTGCGAACTCAGGTGTCCCCATGAATACTATCCTGAGATTCTTCATAAATGGTTAATTTTTATACAAACCTAATATAAATATCAATCCTTTACAATATGTTTATAGCAGGTAAGGTTATGCCCCATTTTATTTGCCTTAGTCTCGAGATAAAATTTATTATGGGGATTTGATTCAATTACAAGAGGTATTGTTTCAACAATTTTAATCCCGTAACCTTCCAATCCGGCTCTTTTGACAGGGTTATTTGATATAAGACGAACTTTTCCCAGGCCCAGTTCCCTCATTATGCTGGCGCCAACTCCATAATCTCTTTCATCCACGCCGAAGCCCAGTTTCAGGTTTGCCTGCACTGTATCCATCCCTTCATCCTGGAGACGGTAGGCTTTTATCTTGTTCAGAAGGCCTATTCCTCTTCCTTCCTGGCTAAGATAAATAACCACCCCTTTTCCCTCAGCTTCAACCATAGCCATTGCTTTTTGCAGCTGAGGCCCGCAGTCGCATCTCATTGAACCGAAAATATCACCGGTGAAGCAGGATGAATGAAGTCTGACCAGAACGGGTTCGTCCTTTGTCCATGTACCTTTCACGAGAGCTGCATGCTCTAGTCCATTGCTGGTTTGACGAAATGGAATAAACACAAAATCACCCTTATCAGTTGGTAGTTTAACCCTTTCGCCCTTTTCTATAATTGAATCTCTTTCAAGGGTATAAGTTATAAGGTCTTTAATAGCTATTATCTTAATATCAAATTTTTCGCTGATCTTCTGCAGATCATCTAACCGGGCCATAGAACCATCATTATTCATTATTTCAACCAGGGCGCCTCCTGGCCGGAGACCTGCAAGCCGTGTAAGATCAACAACAGCTTCCGTATGACCAGCCCTTCTCAGCACCCCTTTTGCTTTTGCTTTCAGGGGGAAGATATGTCCGGGGCGTCCCAGATCAGATGGTTTTGTTTCCGGATCAACAAGTGCCTTAATAGTGAGAGCCCGGTCTTTAGTTGATACTCCGGTAGTTGTTTCTTCGTTCAGTAAATCGACGGAGACAGTGAACTGTGTCTCGTGCAGTGAAGTATTGATTCCTACCATAAGATCCAGATCAAGCTCTTCGCATCTCTCTTCCGGCAGTGCAACACAGATTAGGCCGCGACCATGTTTGGCCATGAAATTGACGATTTCCGGAGTTATAAGTTCAGCTGAGCAAATGAAATCACCTTCATTCTCGCGATCTTCATCATCAACAACAATTAAAAGTTTTCCCCTCTTAATATCTTCAATAGCCTCTTCAATTGTATTTAGTTTAGTATCATTCATTTTTCATTATTTTTTAGTCCGACACGGAGTTTCTGCGTGTTTCGTTCATTGTAATCCTGTATAAATAATCATTTATCTTTCTGAAGAACGAAAGATATGTGTCAATGTTCATAATAACAGAATCGGTAGTAGCTTTGTATGTAAGGAAAATACCTATGGGTAATAATATATATGAAGCTGCCCACATTCCTGCAAATGTACCCACAACATCCTCTTCCACCAGTTTCTGTCCCGAAATGGAAATGACATAATAAATAACAAAGAAAAAGATCGAAATTACAGATGGTGTACCGAGTCCTCCTTTTCTGATGATGGCGCCAAGAGGGGCTCCGATAAAGAAAAAAACAAGGCAAGCGAAAGACATTGTAAGTTTCTTGTTCCATTCCACTTCATACCGTTTGATGGTCTTAACTTCATAATGGAGCGATTCATTTTTCTGTGCCAGGAAACTGTTTCCATCTTTAAGGTTCCCAATAGCTGTAGCCAGCACAGACTTTTTTTCTGTTATTGAGAGAGAATCGAACAGGGCTTTCGTGTCAAATTTTTTAATTTTCTTTAAAGTGTCAGCATTCTCTTCCCGGACAGCATAATCGGTTAGATAGTTTTTCTCGTAATAAATTTTTGTGTTATTGAATTCTTTGAATTGAGAAGAGAGTCTTTCATTATAACATTTATTGAGGGAGTCTATGTAAGAGGTTAATTGTGAAATATTTAACATAGCTGAATTTGATTTAAAAAGGCCTTCTTCGCTTCTTTCCAGATCAAATCCGATAAGGGAGATCACTATGGTCTGCTCTTTAAAATAGTCTTTTCTCGAAGGATATTTTCGGGAATCTGTGTTCCCCTTTTTCTCTTCTATCTCATTGTAAGAATATCCGTTAAAAAGAATCATAATCAAGCCTGCTCCGTCAGGGGTCGTTTTCATATAGCCCGAGTCAGCCAAAATAACTGAGGTATTACCCCTTCTGTCACGATGATCGTAGATTATAAGTTTGTCGAGGCGGTTGGTCACCGGATCTTTGGTAGTTATTTTAATGCTGAAATCGGGTACTCCGTTATAAAATGTACCGGCCTGTATATTTATATCAGGTTTTTTGCGACGGATATCGTAGAGAAGAGTTCTGGCTTTAACAGTTGAATACGGGAGGACATTATTTGAAAAGAAGAAAGACACGAAAGCAATGATTGAGATGAGTACAATTAATGGTCGCATTATCCTCTGAAGTGGTATTCCTGAAGATTTCAGGGCAGAGAGTTCACTGAATTCACCCATATTTCCGAATGTCATAAGGGAGGCAAGCAGTATTGCCAGGGGAAGTGCAGTTGGTACAAAGGTGAGCGAAAAATGGTATAATAGCTCAGCAAGTATTTTAAAATCAAGACCTTTCCCGGCAAGTTCATCGACATACATCCAAAGGAACTGTAAAATGAGGATGATAAGCACAATAAAAAATGTGAATATCAGGGGACCAATAAATGATTTTAATACAAAACTGTCAACCTTCTTCACTTACTGACAGAATTAGATTCAAATACCTAATAATCTTTTCAGATCTGCAATCTGAGAATTCCAAAGATTGATTGCATCTTCTGTTTCATCAGCTTCTGCAAAATCAGATATTATAAGGGCCAGATCACCGGTAAGCTCATCGATGTTAATTCTGAACTCGAAATAATTTGATTCTTCATTTTCCATCCCAATCCATTCAAATCTGACCAGTTTATTGTCTTTCAGGGCAGCGAGCCGGGCTTTCGATTCGGAATTATTCCAGAAAAATGCATAGATATCACCATCTACATCCACATTGTCAGCGAACCACTCACTTAGCCCCTCTGGTGCACTGAGCCGTGAGAAGAGCACTTTCGGTGAGCTTTTCAGGGTATATTCCAATTCGAACTTCAATCTCATGATAAAAATTTGTTCTTTATGCTTAACTATTTTTGCAATATAGAAAAAATATTGAAACTAAAAACCCTAATTGCTAATTTGTAACAAACTGATTATATTTGCACCCGCAAAAAGGGTAGTAAAAAACAGATTTTGTTGGCGAGATAGCTCAGTTGGTTAGAGCGCATGATTCATAATCATGAGGTCCGGGGATCATTCCCCCGTCTCGCTACAAAGAATAAATATAAAAGCCTGTATATTAATAATATATGGGTTTTTATGTTTAAAAATGGAAGCATGTTGGAAACATTGACCAGTAAATTAGGCTTAAAACAGTAAATCCCTGATTGCGATCCGAGGACTTACATCTCGTTTATCAGCTAGACCCCCGCCCCCAGACGAAACACTAATTTATGAAGCTGGACAAATAAATGTACAAATGACACTTATTCCTTTCGCCGGGTTCCGATAGCTATTGGCAGGCAAAAACGCGTGCCATACCCTCCTTGCACCGTGACAATTTTCTGGCTAAAGAACAACATGACCTGCCCGGATGGGCATCGGGTAACACCTACTTACTTTATTGCCGGGCCGTCAGACTGTCTAATAACCTGCCTTTTTTGTTGATAACTATGAGGTGGGTGATTCTTCAATTAACGCCGGGTTAAAGTCCCTCAAACCTGATCATTTCGCTGTTTTTGAGCACAATAGATCATCACAGATCAAAAATCAGTCCCTTTCAGACTACTTTTTTCCGGTTAGATGTTTGGGATAGAAAATTTCCGTGGTCGCCGGTACCGGCTTAAATCAAATGAAAAATTATGAACTAAAAAAGGTTATTGGACAAACTGCCGTTACCGCGCATATAAAGTGCTAACTGAGCGTCCTTGATTAAAAAGTTTATATATTTGTATTATGATAAAACAGAAAGAAATAAAAAATAAATTAAAAAATCTGATGCCAGTCCTTTCAGATCGATTTTCTGTTGAAAGAATTGGGTACTTTGGTTCATACTCTCGCAATGAGCAGAACGACAAATCCGATATTGATATTTTGGTTGAATTCCGTAAACCCATTGGCTGGGAGTTTTTTGATTTACAGGAATTTCTTGAAAATGAATTAAAAATTAAAGTTGACCTTGTTTCTAGTCGTGCTCTTAAAGAACAATTAAGGGAATCTATCCTAAAACAAGTTCAATACATATGACTCCGATCAATCGGCAATTCGACTTCTACCTGGAAGACATGCTCAAATCTATGTTAAGAATTACTGAGTATATTGACGGTAAAAAATTTACTGATTTTAAGAAAGACTATATGCTTGTTGATGCTGTTGTGAGAAATTTTGAAATTATTGGCGAAGCATCAAAAAATATTCCCTTGGTAATTCAAAAAAAATACCCCGAGATTCCTTGGAAGAAAATGTATGGGCTTAGGAATTTAATATCACACGAATATTTTGGAATAGACTACGAGATGTTATGGGAAATTGCTTCTGTCAGCCTTCCTCAGAATATTCAAGATTTGGAAAGATTAATAGAGGGACATAGAAATACGCGCAGCAACACGCGTTAAGGCCGATGCCTTGCTCCGTCTTATAAGGACATCTTTTGTTTAAATATCCTATTCGAAAAAACGACAATATATCTATTAATGCCGGCGCCGGCCCTACCGCCGTCCGTCAGACTGTCTAATAACCTGCCTTTTTTGTTGATAACTATGAGGCTGGTGATTCTTCAATTAACGCCGGGTTAAAGTCCCTCAAACCTGATCATTTCGCTGTTTTTGAGCACAATAGACCACCACAGATCAAAAATCAGCTCCTTTCAGACTACTTTTTTCCGGTTAGAAGTTTGGGACAGAAAATTTACGTGGTCGCCGGTACCGGCTTAAATCAAATGAAAAATTATGGAATAAAAAAGGTTATTGGACAAACTGGCGTTAGGGCGCATAATGAGGATGACCACAATTCGTACATTGTCAATTTCTGGTTACAATATTTTCAAGATATTAATAATTAAGGCATAATTTTTGTTATATAATTCATCATCAAAGCTCAAGAATTAATAATAAATACCTGACAAAATGAAAAAATCTATTTTATTATGGCTTTCAGCATGGTTTATTGCCATCTCATTAGCAGCACAGACTTATCCTTCTGCTTCAAATAGCAAATCAGGGACTTTAGTTTTAATTGATGGAAAAGTATGTAATACTGAATTAAATTCCATTGATCCAAAACTTGTAGAATCAGTAACGGTATTAAAAGGCCAAGAAGCAATGAATATTTATGGGGAATCAGGTAGAAATGGTGTTATACTTGTGACTACAAATCAACCAAATTCAGATAGAAAATTAGATTCAGAAATTTTGGTTATAGTTAATGGGAAAGTCTGTAGCACTGGTTTGAATTTGATTGATCCAAAGAGGATAGAATCTGTATCCGTATTAAAAGATCAAGCAGCATTGAAGATCTATGGTGAAGCTGGGAAAAAAGGTGTGATTCTGGTGACATTGACAAATGAAAAACAAAACTCAGAGTCAGAGGCTTTGGTTATAGTTAATGGAGAAGTATGGTATACTGGATTTAATTCGATTGATCCAAAACGTGTAGAATCACTAGCAGTATTAAAAGATCAAGCAGCATTTAATCTCTATGGCGAAGCAGGGAAAAACGGCGTAATACTTGTAACTACCAAATAACCAACCTATATATCTTGACTACTAATAACGAAAGCCTAACACGGTCAGTGCTATCGGGAGTCTTTTATCTTCTGCATGAATAATGCAGGTTAAACCCTAATAATAATTTCTATGAAAAAGTTAATCCTAATTTTTGTAACCATTGTTCTGATAATGAGTTGTGAAAAGCATGATAACACCTGCAACTGCGACAATCCATTGGACGATCTTGCATGGCTCAAAGAATTAAAATCATCATTCACTAATTGTACCTGCAGGATGGCGATAATTCAAGCCACTTATAATAAACAGACAGTTTTTTATAGCACAATGAATGATCCCTTATGCGATGGGTATTATCCTATCAACTTACTTGATTGCAACGGGAACTCGATAAAAGTGTACGAACCCCCACTTGGAGAAACCTTTAGTAATGAGGTGACAGATCGAAAGGAATTGTACAGTTGCAAGACAAAAAAATAATGCCGGCCGCTAATAAAGAGGACTTCATGTGGCATGAGGTACTCGTTTTTTGGGGTGGGATTTAGAGCAACTTAAATTACATATTTATAAAATTTTATATAGGCTTATTTTTTATTGAAGTATTATTTTTTTTTGTATTTAGACATATATTCTGTTGGGGACATCTTATAATAAGACTTGAACCATTTCGAAAAATACAGTGGACTTGAATGGCCAATGTCATATGCGATTTCAGAGATATTCAGATCGGATTCGAGTAAAAGCTGAGTAGCTCTTTTTAACCTTACAGAATCTACAAAATCTTTTCCGGTTGTGCCAGTTAAAGATTTTATTTTTCTGAAAAACGTGGACCGGCTCATTCCTAAAGAATCTGCAATGAAATTAATGTTCAGATCGGGTTCGCCAATATGCTCATTAATATAGTCCAATAAATTATTCATAAACTGCTCATCTTTGCTATTTGTAGTAATCTCTTTTAAATGAGAATATTGGTTAGAGCTAAAAAGTTTTCTTAACTTCTCTCTCGACTCAATTACTTTTTTAATTCTGAGACTTAGAAGTTTTATATTAAAAGGCTTTGGAATAAAGTAATCGGCTCCGATTTCGATACTTTCATATTGGCTATCTGAATCCCCTCTTGCCGTTAATAAAATTACTGGTATGTGCGAGGTGCTAATATTATTTTTAATTTTAGTACAAAATTCAAATCCGTCCATCTCAGGCATTACAATATCGCTTAATATTACATCAGGCTGATTCTGAATTGCCATTTCAAATCCTATTTTCCCATTTGGTGCAACAATAACATTATATATTTCTGAAAGGTAATGGCTAACATCATGAAGTAATTCTTTGTTATCATCAACAATTAGTATTTGAGCTTTTGTTGAGTCTGAATTAGCGATTTCATAATTTGGAATATCAATTGTTTCATTTATTATCTTCTGCTTTTCAAGACTTTCAACAATAGAGCTGAAATCTGTTTTCCAGATTACTTTATCTGCCTTGTCCCCGCTCGAGTATAATGATTCATTCATTGGCAAACTGATGGTAAAACTCGATCCCTTGTAAGGTTCACTGGTTACAGTAATGAATCCCTTATGTAATTCGATAAGATTTTTTGAAATCGACAATCCAATCCCAAATCCCTTTTCATAAGACTCTGTATTTCCCCCGAAATGATAAAACCGGTCGAAAATCCTGGGTAAATGTTCTTTGGCAATTCCTATTCCGTTATCAATTACGTTTATATCAAGAAAATCCATATTCTCTGAAGGATTAACTATAATCTTAACAAAGCCACCACTTTTGGTATATTTTAATGCGTTGGAAATAAAGTTGAAAAGTACTTTTTCCAGTGCATTGGCATCAAACCAAAGAGAGACCTCCTGCTTATAACTTTCAATAGTTAGGGAAATATTCAATTTTTCGGCCAACGATTCAAAAGCACGAATAACGTTCCTGATAAATTGAACTATGTCATCTTCTCTAACATTAATCTGGTAATTACCTGTTTCAATTTTGCTAATTTCCAATAGCTCATTAGTGAGTTGTAACATTCGGTTTACATTTCTGTTAATCGTGACAACTTCTTTTTCTTGCTCCTTATTTAATTTAAAATTCGTAATAAATTTTTCAACTGAACAAACAATTAAGGTTAACGGAGTCCTGATTTCATGCGAAATATTTATAAAAAACTGAAGCTTTGCCTCATTAATCTTTTCAATATGATCGTGATATTCTTTTTTCAATATTTGTTCGTGTTTCCTATTTACTCTTCTTTTTGTAATTATTGCAACCAATATTATCAGAGATAAAAGCAAAAAGGTATAAATTGTAAAAGCAGGAAATGTAAGCCAAAAAGAAGGTTGTATTTCAACTGGTATCGAATTATACTTTGAGCTCCAAACACCATCTTCGTTTGAAGCTTTTATTTTAAAAGTATAGTTCCCCTTTGGCAGATTTGTATATTCTGCAGTTCTTCTATCTGCTGTAGTGTAAATCCAATCTTTATCGTAACCATCCAGGATATAGGCATAGCTACATTTCGACGGATTTACATAATTAAAAGATATAAAATCAAACTTTATATTATTTTCAAAATAAGCCAAACTCAATAAACTTGAACCATTAATTTCTCTTATTTTTTTTACACTTACTCCATTGATAAGGACATCCTTGATTACTACTTGTTCAACAAAATCATTTAGAATTAATTTATCAGGCGAAAATTCGGACACCCCATTTATCCCTCCAAAGTACATCCTGCCATTACGATCAACACAAGAAGCATGTTCAACAAATTCATTATCCTGAATACCGTCATTAATATCATAAATGATATTTTTATGTGACAATTTATTAAATCGGACCAATCCTCTATTCGTTCCAAGCCAAAGATTTTCGTGTTCATCACTTCTAATAGATTGAATCATGTTGCTTGGCAAACCGTCTTTAGTAGAATAAATATCAACTTCATTAATTGCACCCGAAGAGAATAATTTAAGATAGGCAAGCCCATTCCTTGTGGCAACCCAGCAATTATTATTTCCATCGAAATGGACATCGCAAATATAATTGCTTAATAAGATGCTATCTTTCAGCTGTTGGTAAATTAAAACAAATTCCTTGATATTATTTTTGTCATCTAATACAGCTTTTACTAATCCACTCTTTTCATAGCCTATCCATACACAATTATTTCTAATATCATATTTTACACACCGAATTGTGTTTTGGGATTTTGAGTCCAATAGTAATTCGTTATTAAAACTTTCGATCTTCGATGCTTTATAATTATCTGTTAAATCAAAGCTTATAAGTCTGGAACCTGTGCCTATCCAGTATCTGTTCGATTTATTACAAATAGAAAAAACTATACCGGTTATTTCATTATCTATTAAGATTTTCTCCGCCTTTATCTTCTCTCTGTTGTAGCTTATCAGATATAATCCATCGGAACAGCCAGCTAAAAAATGTTTATCATCGATTTCCGACAATGCAAAAACAGAAGTATTTCTTAATAACGATTTTACTACTTCTTGTTTTTCAATATCATAAATGTACAAACCTTCAAAAAGGGTTCCAATCCATAATCTATTGAATGAATCTTTACTTATTGACCTGACTGAAGTGTTACTTGAATTATCAGTAATTTGATAATTTTTAAATTTAATACCTGATCTATTATAAAAAAAGACCCCGTTGCCCAATGATCCCAACCATAAGGTATTATCGCGTGATTTATATATGCTTCTTATCTTTTGACTTTGTAACTCGTATTTGCTTAATTTGTATGGTATTATAATGTTATTTCCCAAATCCTCCTTTGGTATTATTATAACTCCATCGCTTCTTGAAGTTATCCATAAATTTTTTTCATTGTCTTGCAAAATATCTGTTATTCTTTGAAAATAAACAGGGCTATTCAACGTGGGATAAATCTTTGTCGAAGTATATTTCCCTTTATTTTTAATGATTTTATACAAGCCGTGCATTGCTGTTCCCACCCATATATTTGAAAAATTATCTTTATAGAAAGAAGTTATTTCAATATTTGTATTCTTGTCAATTTCAATTTCATCTATAACTAGTAGCTTGTTCCCCGCTATTTTTGAGGCAATAACATGATTATTCGCAGTTAGCCAATAGGTGTTATCTACATCTTTATTATATATTTTTATTGACTGCAGGTTTAAATCGGACTCTAATTTGTGGCAATAGTTTCCTCCACAGACTTTATTTGCTATTTCTTCTGAAAAAAGACTATCAACCGGATTAATTTCCCACAACCCTTCATTGCTGCTTGCCAGAATTTTACCGTCTATAAATTTCATTGATAGAATAGTCTGATTGAAAATACCCTCTTTTGATTTGTATTTACTCAGGTTAAAAAAATGTTCTTTAACAGGATTATATACTGAGATTCCTTCAAAAGTGGCGATCCATATATTTCCTATCGAGTCTTGAACAATTGCCTCTATGGTATTCCCTGAAAGATCTGTTTTGGAATCACCCCTGTAAAAAGTTTTCATTTCGAAGCCATCGAATCGGTTCAGCCCGTAATGTGTGCCAAACCACATATACCCCTCCCTGTCCTGGGAAATGGCAATAACCCCATTTTGAGACAAGCCTTTCTTATTGTCTATATTCTTAAAAACAATTTGACTTTTATCAATTCCAAACAAACTGGAAAAACAAAAAACTATGAACAATATGAGGATACTTCTGGCCAATATTTTTTAATTGATCGGAAGTTATAAGAAATTAATGATATAACCATATTTCCCAGAAAAATTGCAAGTAAATCGCCTTTATCATTTCAGGACTTTTTCTCTGTAATTATCATCCAATAAGGCATTAAGCCTTTTTATTATTCATTAAACGAATTTTCCTTTTCAAGCAAAGTCAATGCGATCTTTAGAATAATATTTAATTTATAGGTGATTCACTTTGGGATCCATGGTTTCTCCCCTGTCCTACACCCCCAAGGAGCTTATTAGCGGCTGTGCTTTGATATTGGTTAAGAAAATGTTGTTTTTGTCTTCTCCTTTTTTCCCTTCTTTTCTTCTTTATCGTTCTTCTCTTTCGGGCCTACTGTTGGAACATTTTTAGTTGCCCATTCATCATACAATTTCACTAATTCTTGAAATTTATCCGGATATTTTGCTTTTAGATCGTTGGTTTCGTTTCTGTCAGTTTGCATATCGTATAGCGCCCAAACATCACTAATGGCTACAGCTTTCCAGTTTCCAACCCTTATGGCTTTGCCTTTTGCCCATTGCCAGAAAATCGGTTTCTGGCGCTCTTTAATTGTTTCCCCTTTCAATGCTGGCAGGAAACTCTCGCCTTGCATGGGAACAATTTCCTGATTTCTGAAATGGGTAGGATAGGAAGCTCCGGTAATATCTTTGAATGTAGCCAGTATGTCCACAAAGTGAAGAGGTTGAGTGTTAATCGTTCCTTCTTGCCTGATTTTTTTTGGCCACCAGGCAATAAATGGAGTACAAATTCCACCTTCGTAACTCGAATTTTTATAGTACCGGTAGGGCGTATTGCATACGTTGGCCCAATTTTCTTTCAGCGATGCCCAATAAGCCAAAGTTCCTGGTTCTCCTGTTCCCTTAGGATTTTTGATATTCCCTTCAGCATTTTCGGCACAAGCACCGTTGTCAGACGCGAAAAGAATTAAGGTATTATCCAGTTTTCCGGTCTCCTCTAACTTCTTCAGTAATTTTCCTATATTTTGATCGATACGATCTATCATTGCAGCATAAATGGACATTCTTAAATCTTCCTGATCTTTTTCTTCTTCGGTAAGCGATTCCCAGTCTATTGCTGTTTGTTCTGATAATTTCATACTTTGATCCACCATTCCTAATTCGAGCATTTTCTTGTACCGTGCATCGCGAATAGTTTTATAACCGGCCTTGTATTTACCTCTGTATTTTGCTATATCCTCCGGCCATGCCATCAACGGGTCATGTGGTGCAGTATATGCCAAATAAAGGAAAAACGGTTTGTTTTCGCTTTTATATTCATCTAAAAAGGATATTGCATATTTGGTGAAATAATCTGTTGAATAAAAATCCTTAGGGGGTGTATACGGATGATAGGATTTATCATCAATGTTCCATGTGTCTGGTCCGCCTTTAAATATCGGAACCGGTTCATCCATACGTTGTTCACCGGGATTAAAGTGGTTGGTCGCTCCTCCCCAGAATTCGTACACACGATCAAATCCAAAGTTATAAAGGCTGGTTTTACTATGGTTTTTACCAGAAAGGAATGTTCTATATCCCACAGTTCTCAATAAATCGCCAATCGAAATGGTATTTTTAAAACTATCAGGATTCTGGCTCATGCCGCTCTGTTGTGCATACACGCCTGTAAGTAAACATGCTCTCGAAGGAAAACATTTAGCCGTATTGTGCATCTGGGTAAAACGAATACCGTTATGAGCCAACTTATCCAGATTCGGTGTGTTAATTTCGCCTCCGTAACAGCCAAGATCAGAATAGCCCATATCATCTGCCAGAATCATAATTATATTAGGTTTTTCTGGTTTATTATTTTTTTCGGCTTTTATTTTTGTCTCCGTTTCCTTCGAAAAGCCTGAAATGGAAACAAAAAATGAAAATAAAAGTGAAATGTAGGTTCGTATTTTTAATTGCATGTTATTTATTATTAGAGTTCAATAATACTAAATTAGCTCTTAGACAGATGTTTATAAATGCAGCCGAAGTCCATAGTTGCTGTCCGGAGCCAGAAATTAAACCTGATGGGAGTTGAACTTTTTCGTGAAATGAACCGAATCCACCCCATTCAGTATTTCTATTTTCAGATAGTTTGGTGCCCATTGTGCGGGCAAGTAATGCTGCATTATATCCTGTATAGTCCTTACCATCAGCAATTTCCGGATGAGTTTTAAATAAATCATCAACTGCCCAAATCCACACAACATCATCCGTGCGACGAGTTATACTATTGCTTTTGTACTGTGCCATTACCTGTTTTACATCATCTGTGATTACCTCCCAAGGAGCATTGATTTCTTTTATAACTTCTTTACTGGAAACTTTATACCCTAACCTGGAAGCTACAATTCGTGTTACCTTCAGTGATTGCAACATCTCTTGCGGGTAAAGAGCATTAAGTCCCAAAATACCTGCAAAAGAAATGTCACGAGTATAAACACGATCTGTATAACGTCGTCCTGCTGCAAAATAAGTTCCATAATTGTTACTTATCATGTTTTGCTCAACGTCATTCAAGGCAATTTTCCACATCTTATTTGTCAGTGGAGTTGCATTTTTTTTCAGACTAATGCTGCATTTAGGGTCAACAACCGGCAAATCTTCGACCTTAAACCTACCCAACCCATCGGTCAACGAGTTTTCTGTTAGAACTAATGGAGGAGTGCTATATAATAATTTTGGTTCATTTTTACGAGTACACAATAAAAAAGAGCACAGAATAATCAATGTTGTTTTTGCTATCATAATCTTTTCAGAATAAAAATTTATTCACAAATAAAACAAATACCCTCATTACATACCTGTCGAAAAAATTTCATTAATGCAGTGAATTTGTATCATTGTATCTATAAGATGTTCATCAACTCAGATTTCAGAAAAACAAAAAGAAACCTGCATATTCGTTAATAAGCTCCACTGAGTTTGTGAATTGTATAGCATAGCTATGATAAAAATTTAAAAATTGAAACAAAACAACCATGTATTTGAGACTTTATCATAAGGTATTTGAGTACATCAGTTACTAATTTTACAACTATAAATTTTAATTCGAAAAATGAAGAAATTATTAGGAATCTCAACCTGCTTAATCATTTTTGCATTTCTGCAGGGATGTTCTGATTTGAAAAGGAATTTGGTAAATGTCAAGTTAATCACATCCCAAAATAGCACTGAACCGAAAGTTATTATTGAAGAAGGGAAAAATGGACAAAATTACATTCGTATTTTACTCACGAACAAAGGACAGAAAACAGATTATATTGATTCGATTGAAATTGTAATAAAGCAAAACTCTGTAGTAGATGATACAAAATTACTGTTTGGAGGAACTTGCATGGGACGTACCCCTTTGAAGCAATCCAATGCTTCAGATACTCTAAGCAATAGCGATACTTTTCTAATGATCAGGCATAATGAAAATAGTTTCTCTCAAATTGGTGTACTTACCTGGAATACTTTTCTGCCTTACATTCATTACAATATAAGAAAAGGTATTGTAATTACGGCCAATGGAGAAAGCAAACCAATCAATCCGGGAGAAACAATTGAATTTGAGAAATTAGTATTATCCGAAAGCGATTCCTGGCAAGATTTAATGTTTAATTATGGAAAAGAGATTGCTAAAGAACACAAGATTGAACCCAAAAAGCCGATATACTTTAAAGGATGGTCAAGTTGGGACTATTACGGAAGAGTTTATAACACAAAAGATATAATAGAAAATATTGATCAGTTGATAACTGATGGATTTGATGCTAATATCATCCAGATAGATGGCGGATGGTGGACAGCACGCGGCGATTATTTAAGTGTTCGAAAAAACCTCCAGGGTGGAATGAAAGCAATTGCCGATTATGCAAAATTAAAGGGCTACAGAGCCGGCATTCACCTTGATGGATTCAGAGGTGATAAAAATTCTGATTTATACAGAGCTCACCCCGATTGGTTTTTGAAAGATCAGGATGGGGAAGTTATTTGTCAGACTATAGATAAAGGGGATGCTTTTATGCAATACATTTATTTTGATTATTCAAATCCGGATGTATGTGAATATATGAAAAATGTTTTGAAAACAATACGCAAAGATTGGGGTTACAGCTATTTCAAAATTGATTTCATGCGCTATGGTTTGCTCGAAAGTATTTTGGCAGAACACGGTAACAATTATGGATTAGGCAAAAAACCAGTTACAAAAGTGATTTCATTTAATAATAGTATGACCAGTATTGAAAGAACAAGAGCTGGTTTAAAAGCAATGCGGGAAGGCATGGGAGATGCTTTCTTTTTAGGTTGTTCGGCGATTTTTGGACCTACTTTCGGTATTGTTGATGGACTTAGAACAGGAGCTGATATTTGTTCAACTTTCGATTATTACGAAGCATGTTCTTTACAAAATGCAGGTAATTTCTATCTGAATCAAAATGTAGTACAAAACGATGCCGACTATTTGGTAGTGCGAAATAAAGATGACGAGGAATCAGAGCGAGCATGGGGCGAGAACAAATTTGGCGGAAACACAACTTTAAACGAAGCAAAGATGTGGAGCGACTATATTGCATTGTATGGCGGACCAAAAATAAACAGTGATAATTTGCTGACATTAAGAGATGGAAGGAAGAAATTAATAGAGAATGCTTTTTCTATTAAAACTGCAACCCGATTTATACCTCTGGATTTATGGGATCATGCAAGAGATAAAAATGACGCCTTTAATATTATGCTTGCCGAAAACGAAGATGGTGTATATCTCTCTCTCTTTAATTGGGATAATAATGACATACAATTTGTAATTGATGGATTTGCTAATGCTGAACTGACGGATATTTTAACTAAAGAGCGAATCAACTTAAATGATGGCATATTACGTATTAATTCTAAAACTCATACCTCAATAATTCTGAAAATTGAGGGTGAAAGTTTCGATTCTCTTAGAAAAACAATTCAGTGTAACACATAATAATGATAAATTTAACCTTAAACCCATTCAAATGAAACAAAAACAAAACTACATCAAGCCATTATAGCTTGCAATAAAATCAATAAATCATCTACTCTATGGACAGACTCTAATTAATTTTTAATCCTAAAATAATGAAAAATGAATT
The DNA here is from genome assembly GCA_026391555.1 of Bacteroidia bacterium. Classification (GTDB taxonomy): domain Bacteria; phylum Bacteroidota; class Bacteroidia; order Bacteroidales; family VadinHA17; genus LD21. The sequence continues at coordinate 39,607 of JAPLEB010000122.1, forward strand.
TTAAATCTATTCAAAGTAAAAATGCTTTCTTATTATATAGAAAGTATTATTCTGTGGTACTGCTTATGCTAATTTGCGGAATTCCGACTCAACTGTTAGCAACCGATAAAGTTCAAAAACCGACAGAAGTCACACAACAAAAAAAAACCGTTAAAGGAATAGTATTGGATGAAAACAATGAAACTTTAATTGGGGTAACTGTTTTAGAAAAAGGAACGACAAATGGTATCATTACCGATGTAAATGGGAAATTCGAACTTAATGTTTCAAATGCAAATGCTAAGCTTATATTTTCATACATAGGTTATGATACCAAAGAATTGATTGTTGAAAATACTGAATTGACAATTCAATTAATTCCCGCGATAAAACAAATTGATGAAGTAGTCATTGTGGGTTACGCCAGTCAGAAAAAGCAAAGTGTGGTAGGATCAATTGCACAAACAACCGGTGATGTATTAAAAACAAGAGGTGGAGTAACCGACATGTCGAATGCATTAAGTGGCGCTATTCCAGGTGTGATTATTCTGACTCCGGCCGGCAATCCCGGAGGTGGTGTCGGATCTGATCCGTTGATATTAATTCGTGGTATGAATACATGGAATGATGCATCACCACTAATATTAGTAGATGGTGTTGAACGTAAAATGAATGACATTGATATGAATGAAGTAGCATCAGTATCCGTACTAAAAGATGCTTCAGCTACTGCAGTTTTTGGAGTAAGAGGTGCCAATGGAGTTATATTGATTACAACAAAACAAGGAAATACCGGTAAACCTAAAGTCAATATCGAACTTAATACAGCGTTTAAATCATATTCCAAAATTGAAAAGCAATTAGATTCATACGATGCCTTGTTAGCCAGAAATTATGCTTTGGTAAATGAATTACCTTTACCAATGCCTCAAGCTAATTGGAATACTTATTATATACCTGACAGAATCTTAGGTTATTTTAAAGATCAATCTAATCCATTGGAATATCCTAATGTAGATTGGCGGGCATATATGATGCGTCCATATACAAAAACTGATAAATACGCCGTTAATATTTCGGGAGGTACAGACTTTGTGAAATATTTTACTTCTGTGTCATATACATCCGATGGCGATATATTAAATTCGGCTCCAAATCCTAAGGGTTACACTCCTGAATTTAATTATAAAAGATATAACTTTCGTACAAATCTGGATTTTAACCTGACAAAAACAACTCAGTTTAAAGTTAATTTATCAGGATATTATGGAAAACAACAAGAACCGGGTATTGGTATTAGTGCAATTGCAGCAGGAATCTACAGACATTCACCTACTGCAATTCCTATATATCCCGATGGAATTTTTGGTTCCGATGAAGAAACATCCGACAAATATGGGACAAATGTATATTCATTAATGCAAACCACCGGGACAAAATCTACAGGTCGTACATCATTGACAAGTGATTTTGAAATTACCCAAAAATTGGACTTTATCACTAAAGGGCTAACTGCTAAAGCAAAGTATTCGTATGATAACTATTTTGCTACAAAAGGAGTAGATATAGTAGATAATGAAGTTAGCACAACAAAGAGATATGATATTCCTTCAAATTCATGGGTAATAACTAAACCTACAATAGGATCAAATGGTTTTGATGTTTTCCCTACTCCATTAGGGTACAATGCTGAGACCACAGCTGCAGGTACACAGAGTCGAGTTTATTATGACGTATCTTTGAATTACAACCGTAAATTTGGTAAAAATAATATCGGTGCTTTAGCTTTATTTAGCAGACAAGAAGCAGTTACCGGAACAAACTGGCCGGTTAAACGTGAAGATTGGGTTGCTCGTGTAACGTACAACTATGATGAACGTTATTTAGCCGAAGTGAATGGAGCATATAATGGATCAGATCAATTTGGTCCGGGACATAAATTTTCACTTTTCCCATCGTTGGCTTTAGGATGGAGAATCTCGGAAGAAAAGTTCATAAAAGAAAATATTCCACAGATATCTAATTTAAAATTGAAATATTCTGTTGGTTTAGTTGGAAATGATAATTTGAGAAATATCCAATGGGGTTATTTAACGACCTGGGGTAATTTTTCCGGTAACTTTCAGAAATTTGGTTATCCAAATTTTGGTTATTCACCGTATTATTCCGACCCTTCAAAAACACCGAGTCCGGTTTATGTTGAAGGTACTCCAGGTAATCCTAATTTACAGTGGGAAATGGCAAGAAAGCAAAATATTGGAGCTGAACTTGGCTTGTTTGATGGATTATTTACTGGTTCAGCAGACTTCTTTAACGAACATCGATGGAATGTCTTAATGGTAGGATCCACAATTACTGCTTATCCTGCTTATGTTGGTGCAGTGGCTTCTCCGTCAAATCTTGGTATAATTAATTCACGTGGTCTCGAACTGGAATTTAAATTAGAAAAGAAAATTAGAAAAGTAAATCTTTGGGCATCCTACAACTGGACTCAGGCAATAAATAATGTAGTTAGCAAAGCTGATCCTCAATTAGCACCTGCTTATCAAAAACAAGCTGGTTTTCCCATCAATCAGAATAATACATTATTAACAGCAGGTATTATTCAAAGTTGGGACCAAATGTACACGGTTGCAGGTTACGATGGAGCTATTGGCCAAAACAAAAATGGAATTCCGGGTGATATTTATTTGGTTGATTTTAATTCAAATGGGGTAACTGATAAATATGATTCAGCTCCAAATGGTTATTCAAGTTATCCACAAAATACATATGGATTTTCATTGGGTGGTGATTATGCTGGATTTTCAATAATGGTTCAATTCTATGGAGCATATAATGTAACTTTGATGGAAGGGATGCTTTACGAGTTTATAAATAACTCACCTACAATTAGTCAAATTATATTGGATAAAACATTCCAACCTGAATATCAAAATGCGAATCCGGACTATCCTTCTTTATCTATTAAAAGAACATCTTTAAAAGGGAATAATGTGTTGGGGTATGGATCTAGCTTGAACTATGATGCTTCATACTTGCGGTTAAAAACCGCCGAACTTAGTTATACTGTACCAAAAAAGTTCTCTGAAAAGTTTTCTATAGATAATATGCGGTTTTATGTGAATGGAAATAATTTACTTTTCTGGAGTAAACTGGCTGTAGATATTGAAGGTGTAGATCCGAATACCGGGGCTTACCCGAATTCAAAGAATATTAACCTGGGTTTACGTGTTACTTTTTAAATTTATTTACAATGAATAATTATAAATATTATATTCTACCTGTAATAGCAACAATCATGCTTTCGGCATGTACTGACTATTTAACGCCGCCACCAGAATCAGCGAAATCTGAGGCAGATATTTTTGGAAACTACAGTTCTTTCCAGGCATATACGGATCAAATTTATCTTTATGTTACAGACCCAATGGATATGGCAGTTTCAGATGCCTGCTTTGGAGGTGAAGCAATCGGTTCGTTGGCTTCTACTACAGGTAACAGGGCAATAATTGGTGATTATTATGGATTTGAAGCCCGTGGATTTTTTGGTGACGGAAGTAAAAATGTTGGACACGGAATTTGGTATTTTAGTTGGCCTGGAATAAGAATAGCAAATATTGGATTAAAAAATATTGATTACTTACTAAAATCATCTGCAACAGAAGAACAGAAATCCCTTATAAAAGGTCAACTCTATTTCTTTAGGGCTTACTTTCATTTTGAGCTTTTATCAGCCTGGGGTTCTATTCCTTATATAAATACTGTAATGGGTGGTGGAGAGTTGGATAAACCACGATTTTATGAATATAAAGGCAAGCATAATTATCAGGCATGTACCGAATACATTGTTCAGGATCTTGATTCGGCTGCCAGATATTTACCAGCATCGTGGCCAAGTGATTTGACCGACAGAGGACATGCCACTAAGTTTGCTGCCTTAGGATATAAAGCAAGAGCTTTACTTTATGCCGGTTCACCATTGATGAATGAAGCATCGGGCAATGCAGCAGTTGTTGATGAGGATTATATGAAAAGAGCAGCTGATGCAGCCTGGGAGTTAATAATACTTAGCAGAACTACCTACCTGGCAGATGGAACTAAAGCTTGTGATCTGATGCCCATGAGTCAATATGAACAAATGTTTGCGACAACTGATGGGACGCATCCATGGAAACAAGAAAATATTTGGGGCAAATACAGATTTGCTAAAGGTAAGGGTAATTTTACCGGTGGACCCGGTAAAATTCATGTACCGGATCCTACCATATTTGGTGGTGGACAATTACAAACTATAACGCAAAATTATACAGATATATTCGAAATGGCTGATGGCACTTTGTATAAACCGGAATATGACAGTATTAATAGTTTGAGATGGAATTTTAGAGACCCCCGCTTCAGGCAGAGTATTTACGTGGATCGTGATAATGCAGGATTGGATCCTACTAAAACTATATTGGCTTTATATTCATCAGGTGGACCGTTAGCAGGAGGAGTAGGTCAAACCAAGAGTCAAAGCAGTTGCTTCACTCCTTATATAATTCATAAATTTTGGCCGAAAGGTGTGAACGTATATGATGGATCAAGAACTGGTTCAACTTTGTATAATAATTTTCAGTATATGGTTCCATTGATGCGTTTAGCCGAAATTTATTTGATTTATGCCGAATCTGTCAATGAAGGTTATGGTAGCCCTACGGCTACAGCCCCTGGCGCAGATTTGACAGCCGTAGATGCAGTAAATGTCATCAGGCAACGTGCTTACCAAGGCGCAAAATTTAATGGTAACCCTATTCCATGTCCTCTTGCCACAGCCACAGCCACAGCTTATCAACCGGCTGCTGCTACAGGAGGTCCGGGAGCTTTTACCCGTCTGGTACTAAACGAAAATGCTGTTGAAACCACCTTTGAAGGAAGATATTGGTATGATTTACGCAGGTGGAAACTTGGAGATAAATTCAATCAAACTCCTGTATATGATTTACGCTTTGATAAAAACTGGACTCCCACTTCGTTTCAACGAGTTAAAATAGCAACAAGAATCTTCGAAGCACCAAAACATTATTGGATGCCTTTCCCTTTAGCGCAAACACAAATGTATGTTGATTTTCCTCAAAACACTGGTTGGTAACTAATTACTTAAAAAAGAAAGAACAATGAAAAAACATATAAATAGATTATCTATATTACTATGCCTTTTTTTGGTATTGCCAATTTCGGCTCAGAAAAGAGAGAAAAAAGGTAACGTAAATCAGACTCAATCATCCGAATTAGATGTTACAACACAACAATCATCAAAAAAAGTAGTAAAACATGCAATAACAGGTCAGGTTATTGATGAGAAAGGTAATCCCATTTCAGGTGTGATAATTACTGCCAATGAGGACTCAGATCAGTCAACCACCGATGGCGAAGGCAAGTTTAGTATTGAAATAAAACAAGGCTCAACCTTCTTGTTTGAATTGAGTGGTTATCAGAAAGTTTCAATGAACGAAACACAATTGACATCCAAATTGAACAGAGTTGTTTTATTAACTGAAGTGATATCCAATATTGACGGAAAAGTAGAATTGCCATATCAAACTCTTAGTCACTATAAAACTACGGGGTTAGTTTCAGTCATCGATCCTGCTAATGAATTGGATCGTGATTCACGTTATAGCTTATCAACTGCTATCAATGGAAAAGTTCCCGGTTTGTTGGGAGCGAAGAATATTCATGGTATGGGTACGGCAGTTGTCATAGTTGATGGTGTAAAGCGTGATGAATCTTATCTTAACTTGCAGGAGATAGAATCAATCACTGTATTAAAAGATGCTGTCTCTCGCATGCTTTATGGCGCAGATGGCGATCAGGGGGTTATTTTAGTTAAGACAAAAAGCGGGGAATCAAACAAAAAAATTGTGAATGTGAATGTAGAACAAGGCATACAGCAAGCGTTACAATATCCAAAATTTTTAAATGCGGCTCAGTATATGGCGGCTTATAACAAAGCTCAACAGAATGATGCCTCTTTTGCCGGCAGCCCATTAGTCTTACCTAAGTATTCTCAGTCAATGATTGATAATACACTGAATAATGTTGATCCTGTTTTGTATCCTGACAATGATTATTACAGTAGTGAGTATGTAAAAAACTTAACTAATTACACCAATGTTTTTGGTGAATTATCAGGAGGAAATTCAAATACTCAATATTACTTAAATGTGAGCTGGAAACACAGTGATGGTTGGACAAAAGTTGGGAATAATGATTCTCAGGACATAATGAATATTCATGGGAAAGTAGGTTTTAAAGTGACTAACTGGCTGAAAATGAATTCCGAAGTAGTGGGAATTTTTGATATCACAAATTTGCCGAATGTAAATACTTACAATGCCGATGGATCAGTAAATCTCGATTACTGGGACAAAGCTTCAACTTATTTACCTAATACACAATCATTATTAATCCCGGTATCCCGCATATCGAATCCGGCTATTATTCCTTCCTCGAGTTTAATAGATGGACAGTATATTTTAGGAGGTAGCGGCGTTTATCAAACAAGTTTATTGGGAGATATGACCCGATCAGGAAGCAACATGATAATGAATCGCTACATGCAATTTAATACCGGTTTTGATTTGAGTTTGGATGGAATCACGAAGGGGTTAACAGGAAAAGGTTTGTTGAGTTTGAATTTCAATAATACGTATCAGAAAACCATTCTTAATACATATTCGGTATATCAAATGGGAGTGGTTGATTCTGTTGGAAATTTTCCCGTAACTCAAATTGGTGTTGACAACAAAACATCGGAACAAACTAACACACAAACGTATTTCGACCGGACTATATCAGCTTATATGTCGTTGAATTATGATCGTACATTTGGAAAACATGCCATATCTGCTGTTTTGGTAGGAACATTTAATCAATATACGCAAGCGGCTCTATTCCAAGAGAACAAAAATGTGAAAGTTGGGTTACAAGCTAATTATTCATTCAATGATCGTTATATGCTGGATGCAGGTTTGTTGTGTCAGGGAAGTTCAAAATTGCCAACCAATAATAAATTTGGTTTGGCTCCTTCAGTAGGTTTGGGATGGATAGTTTCGAAAGAAAACTTCATGAAAAACATGAAGGCTATAGATTATTTGAAATTACGTGCATCTTATGGTGTAATTCAAAATGACAGCTGGACCATAGGTAATTACAATGGTTACTTATTATACGAGACAAACTACAGTACTTCCAGTAGTTTCACATACGGAAATGGTGCAGCAAGTAATACGCAGGTATTAATAAACTCTTTTGCAAGTAATATCACCTGGCAAACCAGAAAAGAATTTGTTGCGGGCTTTGATGCCTCTTTGTTTAATAAAAAGACTTGGTTAGAAGCCTCGTATTTCAACAGTGAAAATGGCAATATTATAACACAAATGGATAACAATTCTCCAGCCACTTTGGGAGGTGTTCCGATATTTGAGAATTATAATACGACTGTTTATCAGGGCGTTGAATTAGGAATTAAACATTCAGAAAAAGCAGGGGCATTTTCATTAACTATTGGTGCAAACTACATGTATTCAGCTTCCAATATCACAAAGATTGATGAGCCGGTTTATAATTTACCAACCAATATAAATCTGGAACAAGTTGGAACAAGCAGTAATGCATTTTGGGGGTTAACATCAGCAGGAATGTACATGTCTTCCGATTTTGATAGCAATGGTCAACTTTTAACAACACTGCCAACTCCAACTTATGGTACAGTCAGACCTGGAGATATAAAATATGTGGACTATAATCAAGATGGAAAGATAACTGCAAACGACAGGCATGTTTTAGGTTTAAGTAGCAATAATCAACAGTATAGTTTTGATTTGGATTTAAAATACGGCAACTGGCAACTTTATGTATTAGCCATTGGACAAATGGGAGGTAAAGGTTTTACCAATTCAAATTATTACTGGTTTAAAGGAACTTCTGCTAAGTATTCTACAGTTGCATTAGGAGCTTTCGACCCTTTAAATCCCGATCCAAATGCTGCCTATCCCCGTTTGAGTTTGAGTAATGGAACAAATAATTACATTAACTCAACATTTTGGGAATACGATAAAAGTAACTTCACACTTTCTGCTGTACAAATAGGTTATAACTTTAAGTTTAAACAACACTCACCTATCACCGGTTTGAAAATTTATGGCAGAGGTAGTAACTTGCTGACTTTTGCTAAAGATTTGGAAATTCAAAAATTGAATTATCAATCTAACCCTCAAAACAGAGTATTTTCTCTTGGACTAATTGCATCATTTTAATAATAAAATTATGAACCGAGCATGTTTAACTAAAAACGCAAACTTGCATGAACAAAATCAACATGCGAGCTCCATCCAACCTATTAAAAATAATTTTGTACGGATGAAACTGAAATATATTTTTAAATTTATCGTTCCTTGTGCTGCACTGCTTATAGGGCTGACTTCGTGTACCGATTTTTTGACTGAGAGTAATGAAAATAGCCGATTAACTCCTGAAGTAACATGGTCTTCTCCTAAATCAGCAGAGGGTGTTTTACTGGCAGTTTATAATAACCTGCCCTCTGATTACACGGCCAAAGACGATTGGGCAACTGACGATATGGTCACAAATTTATTGAATGACCAAACCTTAGTAATGGCAACCGGTGGTTGGACATCAACACAAAACCCATTGAGTAATTACAATGACATGTATGTGAATTTTGCTCAGCTAAACGACTTTTTAGATCACGTGGACAAGGTGAAATGGACTTTAGAAACAGATACCAAAGGTGATACCCTGAATGCGATGTATATCAAACGCCTTAAAGGTGAAGCTTATGGTTTACGCGCGTATTGTGGAGATCAATTGTTGAAAATGGTTGGTGGAGTGGATCCAAGTGGTAATTTATTGGGTTATCCTATTATGACCTCAGTTGTCAAAACCATTGTCGATGCACAGCTACCTCGCAATACCTACGCCGATTGTGTAAAACAAATATTTTCGGACTGTGACTCGGCTTTTACAAATTTGCCGTTAATTTATTCAGACGCCGGTTTGAATGCAAATCAAAAACGGGTTCTTGGGGTGCAGTTTGCAAATCGCATCAACGGGAAATCCGTTAAGTTGATAAAATCGTCTGTTGCTTTAAGGGCTGCGAGTCCTGCATTTGCTGCAAGTGGTGTTACATGGGAACAGGCAGCACAATATAGCGCCGATGTATTGAATCTCAACAGCGGGTTAACTAAAATGGTGGCTAAGGATGAACAATTTTACCTGCAGGTAGATGCAACTTACCTGAATTCATATACCGAATGTTTTTGGTATAGCACGAATAGTAAATTAAGTTCAACACGGGAATCAAATAACTTTCCTCCATCCTTGTTTGGAAAAGGACAGATTAATCCTTCTCAGAATTTAGTAGATTGTTTCCCTGATAAAAATGGTTATCCAATCACATCTTCTACAGTGTATAATGCATCAACGCCTTATCTTAACAGAGATCCGCGATTAACCATGTATATCTATTACGATGGAGCAAAAACCACCGGAACCGTTACAACCATTAGAACTGCTCAACATATCACAGTAGATGCGAAAGACTCTGTAGTAACTTCCACCAGAACGTCCTATTATATGCGTAAACTAATGAACGAGGGAACAATTACAGGGTCTGCAACAACCGGAAAGCTAACAAGCGTTGTTCATACCTATGTTTATGCACGTTATACGACGGCTTTGCTGAACTTTGCAGAAGCAGCCAATGAAGTTGGTGGACCCGATTACGCCATTGGAGGATTTACAGCCCGCCAGGTAATTAATGCTATTCGCGCCAGAGCAGGGATTGTTGGTACTGCTTATACTTCAACGCTTATAACAAAAGATGATTTTAGAACATTGATTCATAATGAACGCCGCATAGAGCTTTGTTTCGAAGGACACCGTTTTTGGGATTTAAGAAGATGGGTGAATGGAGTAACCGATGTTGCTGGTTTAAGCAAACTAAATGAACCGGTTGCAGGAATAGTAATTAATTCAACAGCCACAGCTTTTACTCCAATACCTCAATTGGAAATACGCTCATATCAACCTTACATGATTTATGGTCCTATACCATATAGTGAAACTTTGAAATATAATATAATACAAAACCAAGGCTGGTAAGTCATAAAACAACAAAAATCAAATAAAATGAAAAAAAATATATTAAGCTCTATTTTTGCTGTGTTTTTGATTTCGGGTTGTACCAACGACCCAAACGATTTTCCAAACTACACAGAACAATCAACTTATTTCCCATATCAATTTCCTGTACGCACACTTGTATTTGGAGAATCTAATGTGGATAACTCAATTGACTTGCAGCACGCATTTAATATAGGAGCATGTGTGGGCGGATTGTATGTAAATGACAAAGACTGGAATCTTACTTATGGATTAGCCCCTGAGTATTTAAATTACCTGACAAACTATCAGGTAGTGGATCCAAGCGGAGTTACAACAACTGTGAAAATGCTACCTTCAAATTACTACAATTTGGCTACAACGAGCGATTCTACCATTGTAATACCCAAAGGCAGTTTTTCAGGTCTTTTAAAAGTTAATTTGACTGATGCGTTCTTTAATGATACAAATTCATACAAGGTACTTTATGTACTCCCTCTAAAAATTAAGTCAGCTTCAACAAATATCTTAACAGGAACACCAAATGTAGATTTGAGTTTAAATCCATATCCAAATCCCGTTTTATCAACAGATTGGGCTACCGGTTTTGCTCCAATGAACTTTACGATGTTTGCCATTCGATATATAAACCCCTGGCACGGAACATTTTTCTATCGTGGAAAGCAATACAAGAATGGGGTTTTGGATAATACGTATCATCAATTGGATATTGAATCGAATACTACTGCTTCGGTTGCCACAGCTGGTTTTACAAAGTGTCTTTTCAAACGTATGGGTACATTTGTTACCAGTACTAATGAGTCTATGTTGACATTTTCATCAGATACGGAAGGTGTTGGTAATATTACTGTGTCAAGCGCAAATGGCTCTTTATTAGGTGTAACTGGTACAGGTAAATACTATAAATCAAACACTGAGTTTGCCAAGAAATACGGAGCTTGGTTGATTAACCCAATAACAGGTTTACCTACTCCTCATCTGACCATGACCCTTGATTATACTGTCACTGGAATTTCTGCAGGAAATACATATCATTTTGTTGATACATTGGTCATACGTGATAATGCAATGGTTTTTCAGGAATTTACACCTGTTGCAACTACACTAACTCATTACTAAACCATAGCATTTTATGTTCAAATAAACTTCCAATGATACTTAATTGATTAAGTGGATGTTTTTATTATATTTTAAAATTAAAAGTATTAAAGAATATTAATGGAAATAAATAAAATATGAAACCCACATGTTATGCTAACAAAAACACTTATTTATAATTTTTATCAACATGTGCGGTTCCATCATACCTTAAAAATCAAAATTATATTATGATGAAAATAAAATTACTTAAAAACTGCATTTTATTTATTTCAATGTTTTTTTTCGTAACAACATTGCAATCACAATCCCTGTCAGTTTCTGCTTATGGAGTCTGGGATAGAGGTGATGGTGTTACTGATTTTTCGGACCCAAATTATGATTTTGTGCTTGGCATAGAGTCTGCTGCATATTGGTCGGATGTAAACCCTGTTCGGAATAACTTTAATTTTTCTGCATTACAGCTTGACTTGGATAAAGCATTTGCAAATAATAAATTAATTAGATTCAGTATTGGGGTAGGTCCAAATGGACCTGATTGGATGTATGATAATGATTCGGATTCTACTAATAATCCTTATCCGCAAATGCGAAAAGTGACTACTAGTGGTGGTAATGATAAGGATAAATTCCCTTACTATCCACAATATTTATCTCAAACGCATAAGGATTATTTATTTAAGCTTATTCAGGAATTTTCTATTTTCCTTAGGAATCAGCCAAAGGAGAAATTTGATTTGATTGCTTTTGTTCAAATTAAAACAGGCTGTACAGGAGACGAGGTTGCCTATAAAGGAACTGTTGACAATCCAGCTGATGCCATATCAAATGATGATTGGGAAAAGTATCGTTATGAGGTTTTTAATGAATACAAAAAGTGGTTTAACGATGTGCCAGACAGAAGGATAGTGTTAACATTTAACAGCTTAGATCCTTTTGAACCCGGGAAAGTTGAAGCCTGGAATTGGGTTACAACTCATATTGATCCTCAAATTGGTTTTGGAATTAAAGGCGGGGCTTTTAACAGGGGGCATCATTTATCGGATGAACAACCTTATAAAGAAACCTGGACCCCTTATTTAATCAATCCTAAAGGGACGAAACTATTCTCGGCCTCAGAAATGGATCAATCTTGGACTAAAGGATATTTTACTATTAACTATGAAATTGGGTTTTATTGGGGAGCACTTGCGGGTATCAATGTAGGCTTGTCTACTTATAATGTAAGTAAATCCGCAATGGATTATGCATCTACCCATCCAGGGATTAGGGATATCTTTAGAATGTTCAGTAAATACGCACAACAGGTATATCCAGCAACTGCCACAACAGCCTTTTCTATATTTCATGAAGGACTAAATTCTGCCGATAAAATAAAATTTCCTGAAAATATTTATGGAAAAAGTACTATGGTCAATTTAGACCGCTACAGAAAAATTTGCAAAGCTTATGAAGCCAGAGGAGCTCGAATCGATGATTCGCTAGCCGTTGTTCAAGGACAAGTTTATCAACGTGATAAACAGACAGGTTATAATGATGCCGGTTGGGAGATTGCAGAAGGTAATATTGAACGGTTTTTTACTCAAATTAAACCTGATTCAACTTCTATTGGATTATTTAGGGTACGTGGAACAATTGATCAAAATTCCTCTAAGTACGATCGATTTGCCCGTTCATTTGAAAACGCAACAGGTAAAAACACCATGTTTTGTAAATTTGATAATGAGGTATTTGCAAATTCGACTCCAAAAAGTTTAAAATTTAAAATTATTTGGTTAGATAAAATTGTAGGTTCAACCTGGTCTTTCAACTATAAATCCGAGCAAGGAATAAAGAGTGCTATTCAGGTTACAGGCATAGGTGATAATTCCTGGAAGGAAGTTTATTTTACAATTAACGATGCGATTGTGGATGGTAGTGGTTTGTTAGGTTCTGATTTTACACTTGTAAATACAGACGATAAGGATGATATTTTTAATGGTATTGAAGTAGATATTGAACGAGTGACAACCGGCGTAAAAGATATTGTTAACGACAAAGAAAATTCGTTTCAACTCTTTCCTAACCCTGTAAAATCGGTTTTGAATTGGGAAAATAGTATGAATATCGACCGTGTAAAGATTTACAGTATTAACGGAGTATTATTATTCCAATCATCTAACACAGAAACCGGATCTATTGATCTCAGCCAGTTAAAAAGAGGAATGTATTTTTGCCAACTCTGTAAAGGTAATCAGGTAATTCATTCAGGGAAATTTATAAAAGAATAAACAAACAACAAAATGATGAAAATATATATTTTAATTATTTATATTCTGATTGCCTTACAACAAAGTACTTTTAGTCAGCTTTATTCGCAAAAGGCAGAAAAACAGGCTCCCGGGATTTTTCCAAAAGAAGCTTGTGGTGTTTGGTGCTGGTACTCGTGGGGTGGCACACCAAGTAAGTGGAATGGCAAAATTGAAGCCAACGAAACTTATTCAAAAATGCGTGGTGTACCCATCGTGATTGGGTGGAATGAGTTGGAACCAAAGGAAGGAGTAGTAAACTGGGATTTAATTGATGATATCATTAAAAAAGCAGCTGCTCACAAAAAATATGTATTTACATTATTATGGCTGAATCCAACTGAACCAGATTGGTTGTATGAGAATGGTGTACCAAAGGTGGAGATAAAGACGTTTAAATCGGACAAAAATTTTTCTTACAATGCCTATCCGATGGATCCAAAATACAAGTTCTATTCCGAACGGATTATTACACAGTTAGCCGACCATCTTCGGAGTTTGCCCGACAGCTTGTTTAAGCACATACTTTTTCATCAGGCAGTGGAAGGCTCAACCGGCGATGGGTTTTGTTACAAAGGCGATCCTGTTGACCCCAAATTTAATGTAGACAAAAAAGAAGAATGGCCTGCCTATCAGGCATATATCAGAAAATTTACTATTAATGCTTTTACTAACGAAAGTAACGGTAAGCCTGCTATCCCATTGTTGATACATACTGAAGACATGAACTGGGGAGCGAAAGAATATCCCGGTTTTATTGTCAAAAAAGGAGTTGCATCGCATTTCTACGGTATGAATGACACAAAAGAAAAAATTGATATTTATAAACCATGGGATACTGACAAAAATAGTTTGCATCGTCCGGTGTTTAGTCGGGGCGAAGGCGAGACAATGTGGATGCATGAATGGTTTATAAAAGACTCCCTTCAAAATTTATACTGGAGTGCCCTGTATGCTTTACATTCTGGTTTGGATATCTGGAACATTCCCCAAAATGTACTTGAAAACCCCAAATTATATCAGGCTTTAGATATATTTGATAAATATGCCGGGTATAAATATCCTGAACGGTCTCCGGTAGCCTTTTGTGCCATGAGAGATCAATTAAATGCTGATGATAAAATCCGTTTCCCTGAAAATATTTATGGTGATGCCAACAAAAATAATACCGAAAGAGTACAAAAAATCTGCGCAGCTTTTGCGAGTCATGGTGCAATCGTTGAAGATGTAGAAAAAAGCTTAGCCGGTTCACTCGCAAGTCGCGGCAGAAAAGGATATAATGATGTAGGTTGGAATTGTATAGACGATGATTATAACCTGTATTTATATTCAATTGATAAAGTTCAAACGAGTGTAGGATGGTGGCACGTTGGTCCAAAAGATAAACCTTATGGTCTTTCTGCGAGAGGTTTTGAACACGCCACAGGAAAAGATACACTCTTTTTTAAATTTCACAGTGACTTTTTTAAGACTACAAATGCTACCGCAAAAACCTTAACCTTCCGAATTGTTTGGCTCGACAACAATAAAGGTTCATGGAATTTCTGCTATGATGCCGGAGGTAAAACATTAAAAATAGCTAAAACTTTCACGGGTAAAGGAACCAACAGCTGGCGCGAAGATTATGTATCTGTAACCGATGCCATAATGAAAAATAATGGACCGGGAGGTTCAGATATTGCAATGATAAATGCAGGAAAAGAGGATCATATTTTCCATTTGATTGAAGTGGAAAGGAAATAATAATGGTGTTATGTTAATTATAATATGACTATTTAAACACATCCCATACAGCAAAAAAAATGCAGTATGGTAATAAAAAAAGGAAATAGACTTGTCGAAGTTATGGAATTAAAAACAAAGAAGGACTGGGCAATGCTAGTAATATGAATATCATAGAAAAAGTAAGAGGTGCTTTTGTTTGATACATGAAGTAGTTTGTGTTTTCTTAATAATAATAGAATTAAAGCTGGTAGTTTTTGGTTTAATAAATGTTTTAAGATGAAAATAAATGGTTTAGTTGCCACACTATTGTTGGTAATGTTTAATTTAGTTGCTGCAGTGCAACCTATTGTGAAATACAATAACAATAGTGCCGAGTATAGTATACAATGGGAAAAACAGTTTGCTCAGATAAATAATCTTTCACCGGAGATTGAAATCAACGACAAATGGATATCAATGAGCGAATTTAAAAGCATAAAATGGGAAAAAAGAGATGGTAATCGCCTGAGTGAAAAAAACAAATATTCCGGCAAAGTTGAGTATTTATATCTCATCTGTGAAAATCATCCGTTGATTTCTAAGTTCACGATAGAATTTGAACTAATGGAAGATCGCCCTTATTTAGTGATGAATGCTTCGCTTCAAGTTGACAAAAAAATCAAATTAGGAGGAATCCGACTTTTTAACTCCGCCAAAGAAAATATTGTTTTGCCCGGAGAAAGTAAAGATTGGATTATTTTTAACGAAAGTGCATCAGCGCCACATGTTGGCGCATTAATGTATCCATATCAATTAAATACAAAAAAAGCAAAACAGGGCTCATTTTCTAAAGCTGATACGGGTGTTTGGTTGAGTATGTTGGTCAATGACAGTAAAAATTGTGCCTTTTCATTTGCCAGTATTTCAGGCGAATTGTGGCCCAACAATTTTAAATGGGAATTACCTGTAGAAAACGATGTCAACAAACTGAAAGTATCAGCCCGGAGTGGCGCTATTGACGAAAAAGAAAAAATATGGGTTCCAGCCGGTAAAACCATCACTACTGATGCTTTTATAGTAGGTTTCTGGGAAAATCAACGTCCAACGAAAACATTATTGGAGACTGGTGAGATCATAGGTGAAAATGTACGAAAAGGAAAGCCAATGCATTGCCCTGAGCCGGGTTGGAGTTCGTGGCATTCTTATGATCGTAGGATAACTGAAAAGCAATTTTTAATTACAACAGATTTTATTAATCAAAATTTAAAGGAGTATGGTTGGAAAACACTTCAGATAGATGGTGGATGGTGGACAGATCAAGGTCTTTATGCCGTAAATGATTCATTTCCTCATGGAATTCGTTATCTGTCGAACTATGTAACGGAAAGAGAACTTGATTTCGGTTTACACGTTAGCCCTTTACGTACCAATACAACTGACCCTGTAGTAAAACGACATCCCGATTGGATTTTGCGACCCATTACTTCAAAAAAAGTAGATAAGAGCGATGAAGAAATGGTAACAACTCTTGGGACAGTTTATGTTGATGGCAGCCACCCCGAAGTTCCTGCATTTTTAGCTGGTCGTTATCAACAACTGGTGGAAGGCTACAAACCTTCCTTTATGAAATGGGACCATCATTATGGCGCGTTGGAAGAAGGAAATCGTTACGATTCTACCATGACTTTCCTGCAAGCTCACAATATAACTATCAGAGCCATTCGTAGTGCTTTACCCGACGATTTAATTATTACCCGCAGCATGGGATATCTGTTTGGTGCATTGGAATGTTACGATGCCATTCGTATAGGTCAGGACATTAATCGTCCTGGAATAAAATCGGCAGAAGAACCCTATACTAACATTACTTACGGCAAAACACTGGGTACTATCGAAGACGATCAGGTAGAAAAAGGATTGATACGATTTGCACGTCAGGCTGCACAAAACTTCTATACACACAAAAATATTGCCATTTGTGATCCGGATGCATTTTTTGTTTCCCCGCAATATACAATCAATGAAGCCAAATGTCACATGACACTGGAGGCCATTATGGGCGGGCTTTTCTTTTTTGGTGATAAAGTGGAATCGTTACCGGCTGAACGTTTAGAGTTATTGAAAAACAAAGATATAATAGCAGTAAATAAATTGGGAGTTCATGCCATTCCGCTCGATTTGTTTACCGGGGTAGATATTCCAACTATTTGGAAATTAGAGACAAAAGATCGGCTAATTATCACTGTATTCAACTGGCTCGATAACGAAGTGACCAAAACATACAATCTCAAAACCGATTTCGAGTTAAACAATTCAAAATATAAGCTTACGGAATTGTGGACAAAAAAGAACTTCGACTTAATTGCAAATAAATTGACACTGATTCAACCGGCTCATTCTGTTAAAATCTTAGAGTTTGAAAAATTGTAAGTAATAAAAGAAATAATCAGCAAAAAAAAGACTAAAAATTAGGACCAGTATTTTATAAACTACGATAAAAAAATATAACAAAAAATAGTATGCAATCAAGTTTTATTAAAGCCGGGATATTTCCTCTCTTGTCAACAGTTGCTTTTCCATTAATTGCCAACACTTACGCAAAAGAGACAACTGACAAGCCGAATATTATTCTTATTTTATCGGACGATCATAGTTATCCACACTTGGGTTGCTATGGTGATGCCAATGTGTTGAAATATAACATCACACCAAATTTAGACGCATTTGCCAAACAAGGAGTCAGATTTGAGAGAGCTTATACAACAGCTCCTCAATCTGCACCTTCACGTACTTCTATTTTTACAGGCTGCAGTCCGGTGAGCATCGATGTAACCCGCTTTGCTGAACCTGCAAGAAAGGACGTGCCATTTTTTACAGATGTATTGAGAAAATCGGGTTATTGGGTTGGTCTTGACGGTCGCAATCACCATTTGGATGGCACAGAAGATGATAAAAATCCAATGATTAACGAAGTCCTGGCAAAAGAGGGGATG
The DNA here is from genome assembly GCA_026391555.1 of Bacteroidia bacterium. Lineage (GTDB taxonomy): Bacteria > Bacteroidota > Bacteroidia > Bacteroidales > VadinHA17 > LD21. The sequence goes on from JAPLEB010000122.1 coordinate 57,860, forward strand.
AGAAGTCTCGATCTCCGTTTTGATCATGTGGCAAAATACAACACCAAAGGCGCTCATTTAGCCGAAGTGCCACAAAGAGTGAACTCCATTTTGGATGAAGTGCCAAAGGGAAAGCCATTCTTCCTCTATTTTGGATTCAATCAGCCGCATAGAAAATTTGAAGATGGATACGAAGAGATAAATCCAGATCAATTGGTATTGCCTCCCGATTTCCCCGATTTGCCTGAGGTTCGAAAAGATTATGCACGTTATTTATCCGATGTACGCGATATGGACGGCGGATTTGGTGCTATCATGAAGGTGTTGGAAGATCGGAAATTGACCAAAAATACCATTGTTATTTTCATGGGTGATAACGGTGAATCGTTGTTGAGGGGTAAAGGAACGCTTCACAGTCGGGGTATTCACGTACCGCTCATTATACGTTTTCCAGGCGTTACAAAACCTAATTCGTCGATTAAAACCTTAGTGAGTGGCGAAGACCTTGCCCCGACAATTCTTGATTTAGTGGGATTGTCTTTTGAGAAAGCAATTACGGGTAGAAGTTTTAGCAATACATTAAAAGGAATTGAGGATCAGAATAAGCGCGAATACGTTTTCGCTGAGCGTGGATGGCATTCAGGACCTCTTACCCGAACAGACGGATTCGACCTTTCGAGATCGGTAACCTCCGATCGTTATCATTTTATTTACAATGCGCTGCCAAAACAAGAGTTTGCACAGGTAGATATGGTGAAAACCGAGGCATGGGAGGAAGTTGTAAAAGCGCATTCTGAAAAGAGATTGTCTGAATTAATTGAGAGTTTTTATTTTTACAAAGAACGATCGCTTTTTGAATTATACGATTTAGAGAATGACCCTTTTGAGTCCAATAATCTATCAGGACAGAAAGAATACAAAGAAATTGAGAAAGCCCTTAGAGACGAAATTGAGAAAAAGATGCTCGTAGATCATGATTTTCTTCCGTTGCCCTCTCATATAATTGATAACAATAAAAATAAAAAATGAAAAACTCAGGTATGACATCAATGAAAAATCAGTTTGGCTTGTTTCTGCTCTTCATTGCAGCACCATTGTGCAATATGAATGTAGTTCAGGCACAAAAAGCAGCTGTTCCTATTAGTACTTATGGAGTCTGGGATCGTGGGGAAGGAATTGATGATTATTCAGATCCAAAAGCGGATTTTGTATTGGGGATAGAAGTATCAGATAAATGGTCAAACGTTCAATCAAACGGGCCAGACAAATTTGATTTTTCTACCTTTCAGAACACGTTAGATAGGGCTGCGAAATACCATAAAATAGTAAAAGTAAGTATTAATGTAGGACCGGACTCTCCGACTTGGCTATATGATAATGGTGTTCCATTGGTAAAGGTTGTAAGTTCTAAGCCGGAAAAACATGCCAAATTTCCGAATTACCCTTATTATTTAAGTGATGCGTATATAAAATATTATTTTGAGCTTATTAAACAGTTCTCCCTTTTCTTGAGAAATCAGCCTAAAGAAAAATTCGATTGCATTGCATTTGTGCAAGTAAAAACAGGAGCAACTGGAGACGAAGCGCCTTACAAAGGAGAACCTATTGATAAAAAGTATGTGATTGCTAATAAAAAGGCTGAATGGGAAGATTTTCGCTTAGAGTCATTCGCTCAATTTAAAAAATATTTCAATGATGTAAATAATCGTCAGATTGTTTTGGTTTTTAATGCAGTAGATCCTGACAAACAACCCATTGCTTATAATTGGGTCATGAATACCATCGACCCTCAAATTGGTTTTGGAATTAAAGGTGGCGCTTACAACAGAGGACATCATTTATCCGGCGAACAATCATTTAAAGAACAATGGACTCCTTATTTAATAAATCCCAAAGGGATGAAACTATTCTCAGCGTCTGAAATGGATGAATCGTGGAACAAAGCGATATTTAATATTAACACAGAACTGGGATTTTATTGGTCAGCCCTTAGTGGAATTAATACAGGACTTTCTTCGTATAATGCCTCCAAACAAGCAATTATTTATGCTTATGAGCATAAAGAGATTAGCGATATCTTTAGAATGTTCAATAAATATGCCCAACAGGTTTATCCGGCAACTACAACTACAGCCTTTTCTGTTTTTCACGAAGGACTAAATGCTGCCGATACGGTAAAATTCCCTGAAAAAAAATTCGGAAAAGCAAGTGAGAAAAATCTTGATCGCTACTCAAGTATTTGCAAAGCCTATGAATCAAGAGGCGCTAAAATGGACGATTTAAAAGCTGTTACTATAGGTCAAGTAAACCAAAGGGAGCAACAGACTGGCTATAATGATGTTGGTTGGGATATTGCAGAAGGAAATTATGAGCGGTTTTTGACTCAGATTAAACCGGATGAAACTTCAATTGGTCTTTTCAGAGTTCGTGGAACAATTGATAAGAATTCATCTAAATACGATCGTTTTGCTCGTTCCTTTGAAAATTCAACCGGCAAAAACACCATGTATTTTAAATTTGATGATGAGATGTTTGCAAATTCAAAACCGGAGAGTCTTCGTTTTACTATTACATGGCTCGACAAAAATGCAGGTTCTACCTGGTCGTTAAACTATAACAATGGGGATAAATCCATGAAATCTGCTTTAAATGTTAAGGGTATTGGCGACAATCAATGGAAAACTCAAATCGTTACTATTAACGATGCAATTATTGATCGCAGTGGTAAATTCGGGTCTGATTTTATGCTGGTTAATACCGATAAGGTTGATGATATTTTCAATGGTATTGAAGTTGATATTACACGAAAAAAATAAAAAAATTATCTTTATAATGAAAAATGCAATTTTAAAAACTACTCAATGCACACTTGCTTTGGCGGGCCTTTGCTTGTCGACAAATGTAGTATGTCAAACCAAACGGCCCAATATATTAGTCATCATGGGTGACGATATATCGCGAACCAGCATGGGCGTCTATGGTTGTAAGTATATTAAGACTCCCAATTTCGACAGAATTGCGAATGAAGGGGTTTTATTTACTAATGCTTATGTTTGCAATCCTAAGAGTTCACCGTCCAGAGCTTGTTTCCTGACTGGTCGATATTCGTGGCAGCTCGAAGAAGCCTGTAACCACATACCGGTAATGCCTCCAAAATGGAAATTCTATCCGGAATTACTGGAACAAAGCGGATATTCTATCGGCTTTACCGGAAAAGGATGGGCGCCCGGCGTGTTTTATGGAGAACACAATCCCGCAGGTTGGGAATATAATAATATCTCTTGTACGCCCCCCTACAAAGGGATCAACAAACAGGATTATGCTGCTAACTTCGAAGAATATCTGAATAAATGGGATGTAAACAAACCATTCTGTTTTTGGTTTGGAACTCATGAAGCACATCGTAAATACGAAGAAGACTCATATAAAAAGGAGGGTAAAGATTTAAGCAAAGTTGTCGTACAGGAATTTTTGCCTGACAATGAATTGGTTCGGGGCGATTTGGCCGATTATAGTGTAGAAGTAGAATACCACGATATGATGATTGGTAAAGCTTTAGAATCGTTGGCTAAACGCGGTTTGCTCGACAATACAATTATTATTGCCACTTCCGATCAGGGCATGCCATTTCCCCGTGTCAAAGGACAAATTTATGATGAAGATTTTCATGAAGCATTTGTTGTTCGCTGGGGAGATAAAATTAAATCTGGTAGAACTGTTACCGATTTTATTAATTTTCCGGATGTTGCCCCCACCCTTATGGAGTTAGCAGGACTAAAACCTGATAAACAAATGACAGGGAAAAGCTTCCTCAATCTATTGCTCTCTGATAAATCAGGTAGACTTGACAAAGACCGAACTTTTTCTTTAATAGGAAGAGAACGACATGACATGGGACGTATAGATGGTGATCAAATTGCTGTTGGTTATCCTGTACGTGCAATAAGAACGGATAAATACCTGTATTCTCACAACTACAAACCTTACAGATGGCCGGCCGGTGATCCGGAATACGGATATAATAATTGCGATGACTCGCCGACTAAATCGTATTTAACAGGGTTGAAGGAAAATGATCCTGATTACAATTATTTCCTGCTATCTTTTGGCAAACGTCCGGCAGATGAACTTTATGATATTGTTAAAGACCCCGATTGCGTACATAATTTAGCTGTTGATCCGAAGTATGCATCGGTTATTAAAGAATTAAAAACACAAATGGACAAAACTTTAAAACTTCAAAAAGACCCGCGCGTATTGGGTAAAGGTGATATTTTCGATTATTACCCGGAAGCTCGTGAAGAAAAACTGAAGAGAATGTACAAAGATAAATACTACGATATGTATGATAAGTTCTTCGAAAAATTTGGTAAAAAAACAGTGCCAATACCTGAAGGATGGGTAGAAAAGGATGGGGAAAATTAAAAAAAAATATATGAAAATCAACAATTTATTATTTCCTGCGGTTTCATTATTAGCATTAAGTGCAGGTGCAAAAGAGAAAGAAACGGTTTTAAAACCAAACGTAAAACCCAATATTGTTTTCATTTTAGCAGATGATATGGGTTACAACGAACTGGGCTGTTTTGGTGGCAAAGTAATCGAAACTCCCAATATCGACCGTTTGGCCAAACAGGGAATGGTGTTTACAAACTATTATTGTGGTTCAAATCTTAGTGCACCTTCCCGATGTTCTTTGATGACAGGGAAACATACAGGTCATGCCTGGATCAGAGACAATAAACCACTTCCTTTTGAGGGAAATGAGCCTATCCCTGCAAGTGAGGTGACGGTTGCCGAAGTGTTGAAGAGTGCAGGTTATACAACCGGAGCATTTGGTAAATGGGGATTGGGTTATCCAGGCTCTGAAGGGTCACCAAACAAGCAAGGTTTCGATCAGTTTTATGGTTATAACTGTCAGCGACATGCACACGATTATTTCACTACCTACATGCGTCAAAACGACGATTCAGTCACATTATACGGGAATATAATAAAGCCGTTTACAATTTATAGTGCAAATGTTATTAAAGATGAGGCGTTAAAGTTTATTGAAGATAACAAAAATAAACCCTTCTTCCTGTACTTTGCGCCTACATTACCACATGCGGCTTATCACCAACCGGATGATTCTCTTTTGACATATTATGCAAAAAAAACCGGATTCCCCAAAGGTGTTGCGCATGACGAGGATTTTTCGGTACCAAAATATGCCTCTATGTCTTCCAGGCTTGATATGGAAGTGGGTGAAATCGTCGCGAAGTTGAAGGCAATGAACCTGTTGGATAATACCTTGATTATTTTTGCCAGCGATAATGGTACGGCTCTCAGACCCGAAGAAGATAGTTACCTGCAAACAGGAGGACAACTACATGGACGAAAAAGCGAAGTTTACGATGGCGGAATTAAAAGTCCTTTTGTTGCTTATTGGAAAGGGAAAATCAAACCTGGAACTAAATCCGGCCACATTTCTGCTTTCTGGGATTTCTTGCCTACTTGTGCCGAAATTGTCAACGTGAAAAATCCTGAAAATATCGATGGTATTTCATTTCTGCCAACACTTTTAGGCAATACAAAAAAACAAAAAGAACACGAATACCTTTATTGGGAACGTAATCAATGTCAGGCCATCCGTCGAGGTGATATGAAAGCTGTTATAAAGTATGGAAAAAACGCCAATGAACAAACTGTCGAAATTTACAATCTGGCAAAAGATCCATTTGAAAAGACTGATTTAGCGGCATCAATGCCACAATTAAAAGATGAATTTCTGAAGCTGGCTAAAACAGCACATGTTGAATCAAATATTTTCCCATTTTTTAAAAAAGTAAAGAAAAATCAAGATATAGAAGAATGATACGCGTAAATTCAATATTGTCACTATTGGCACTACCTCTTGTGCCAGTGTTGGCTGAAAGCCCTATGGTTAAACCAAATATCATTATCATATGTGATGGCTGCCACACAAGATCGTGTACCAACAGTTTATATTGATAATGGTTTTGTTGATGGATTAAAGCCGAACGATCCGATTCAAGTTGATTACAATAAGAATTTCGAAGGCCAACCCACAGTCAGATAGTTTGAAACAGGTTTAAACATTATTCTTATGTCATTCTAGAATTCCTCTCATGTATTCAATGCACTTAGTTACTTCTTTAACAGGGTCAGAACCTTCAGGGATCGGGTATTCAAGCTCAAGGTCAACATTAATGGGCCATTTCTCCTTTTTAAGAAGCAGAAGAATGTCAGCTATTGGTGTCTCACCCTGACCAAACGGCATATTGGTGTTTGGCTGTGCATGTTTCGGTCCGGTTTTATCCTTTATATGGATGCTCGGAATAAGTTTATGATATTTTTCTATAATGGTGTTCGGATGCAACCCGGTTGATCCGAAATAATGCCCTGCGTCAAGATTCAGCCTGTTGGCCGGTGAATAGCCCAGATACTTATCTATGTCAAATCCGGGCATCCCGAACTGACCATGGGTATGGAAGATAGCCAGGCTTTTATGTTTCTCGGCAAACGGACCAAGTCGTTTACTCGCCTCATCGGTGAATTCATCTGTTACGCCATATGCACCGAGTGTCTTTGCTGCATTATAAGCATAGTCAATTTCTTCATCTGACCATGATGAGGGTACAAACTTGGCAATATGGATATCCACACCGGCATCATTGTACATTTTTCGTATATCAGCATACTTTTGCATAGGTAATGATAATCGCCATTTGCGCTGTGCCTCTTTAACCCCTTCAGCTATTTTTGCACGTTCAGCTTTATCCTGCTCAGTAAGTTCAACACCACGTGCAGGACGCGGTGGCGCCTGAGGAATACCTAATCCCTCTTCAAGTACACTTCTCATTTCAAGAGTATTAACTCCGGACTGAAGGACATATTGAAGAACCTCATCAAGACTATGTGAAATACTCCGGTAGCAAAAGGTTGTGAGACCCAGCTGAACTCCATTTACTTTTGAGTTGGGCTTTTTAATCGACGAACCAATAGCGAAGGAATAATTGAAAGGGATTGCTGTAATCGCAGCTCCAGTTGCAACTGTCCCCAAGAATTTGCGTCTCGAGATTGATGAGTTTTTCATGTTTATTATTTTTTATTAATATTATTTATCCGGTTGAAATTCATTTAAAATAACTCAGGTATTAATGAGTTTCAAGGTCTATAAAGATAAGTATTTTAATTTTCTGTATACTTGTTCAGAACTTTCATTCAGATTTGTTTTACCTATATTTTCTAAATGGAAATTGACTTTTCTCTGATGTTTTAAAATTGGTTAATATGAAAGCAAAAAACCTCTTGATCATTATTATAATGTTTTTATTGTTATTCGTTTCACAACAGGCTCATTCACAGCTGCCTAAGGAGACTGAAGCCCAGAAAATGCAGCGAATGAAATGGTGGACCGATGCCCGGTTTGGGATGTTCATTTACTTGCCTATCCGATGGGGAACCTGACACTTCCGGTTCAGAAACCACAAAGTGAGATTCCGGTGCTGGAGGTTTATCTCAAGTAGTCAGAAGTCCGAAGTCCGAAGTACAGTTTCCGACTTCCGGCTTCTATCATATTCCTGTCATTTTATTAAACAGAGCTAACTGGTCTTTCATTGCACTGATCCTGTCAGCCGGTGAAGTACGGGCCTCAAGAAGTATCCACCCATCATACTTAATTCCGTTAAACAGGTTAAAGAGCTGCTGATATGGGTAGTTGCCTTCATTAAGCTCCCGGATGTGCACAGTGTCGCCAAACCATTTTTTTACCGAATTGAAATTAGCTTCCAGTCCCGGAGGAAGTAAGTCCTGGTCATTGCAGTTCCAGCACATTTTTACATTCTTTTCGGTTACCTGTTCAAAGATGGCCCTCATATTGGGTATTTCCTGTGTAAGATTTCCATGAACCTCTACTCTTATTAGCTGACCATAATCCTGTGCAAACTTTCCAACCTCATTCAGCGAAGCAGCTATTTGTGCAATAGTTTTTTCTTTAGCAACTGAAGCAGGAAGATCATTCGGTTTCACTTTTATACCAGAGGCCCCTATATCTTTACAAAGCTTGATATACTCTTTTGTCTGTTCAATATTTTCGCGCAGTTTGGCAGGATCGGGGCTATGGTATTCAAAATTAGCACCATAGCCAATGCATGTAACCTTACTGTCGGCGAACCGTTTTTTTACCTCGGCACGTTGTGCTGCATTCAGATTTGTCTCAACTTTATGCGCATGATGTGTGCGCAACTCCAATCCCAGTAAACCGGTTTTTTCGCAGTTGGCAATCAGAGTAGGGAGATCCCAATCCTGACCCCAGAGGTAAGTGCATAACCCCAGCTTCATTCCTGATACGACGGAAACTGAAAATGCTTCCAGGTTTCTCATTGCTGCCAGTCCGATACCTGCGGCAAGGCTTTTCTGAATAAATACACGACGCGATAAATTGTTTTTCATGATAATATATTTTTTTAAAAAAATATTTAAGTTGTGCTAACCTGTTTAATTAACTTCGTTGAGGGCTTCGCCGTTCACAAACTTCAAAAAAGACAAAAGATAAAAGGCTAAAGACAAAAGGTTCAAGACATTATGAAAAACAAGCATAAAAATCAACTTTAAAAATATATATTGAAAATGGTTTGCAAATGCCTGACTTTTATCTTTTTACTTTTGTCTTTTATCTTCTGCATGAATAATGCAGGCTAAGATAGTAAAAATGAAAATTGAAACTTTTAAAAGCATACATACACTTAAAGCTTCTAATTTTGAAATAAAACAGACAGTTACAACATGGAAATCATACTTTAATATACTAGCTGGTTTAGTTCTGGGAGCCTTAATTGCGTATATGGGAACAAAGTCCGGATTAATTCTTATTCATCAGCAGATACTGCTTGAGAAAACTGATGAAAAGAATATGGAAAAGACAAAAGTTGAGGCGCAGCCGAACCGGGCTGCAGGCTAACTCGGCGCAGCCAAACGCCATAACGGTTAAAGACAAAAAGTAAAAGGCATATTTTCATTTATTACGACTCCTTTTGCTGCTATAACGGCCTCTTTTATTATTTTTGCAGTATGAGTGAAAAAATGAAACCTATTTTCGGGAAGCGCATTTTTTGGGATGTAAACTTTGAGCAGATTAACTACGATGCCAGGGCCAACTTTGTTATTGAGCGGGTTTTTGAACGTGGCGATGTTGAGGATATCCGCCAGTGCCGGAGGTATTATGGCGATGAAAAAGTGACTGCCGCTCTGTTACACGCTAAGTACTTGCCACTTCAGACTATCCATTTTGCCAGCGCAATAATTGATAAACCACTTAATGAATTCAGATGTTACATACTGAGGCAGTTGACCCCGGGGCTCTTTCCTTACTGAAAAAGTTAATGACGCTACCATCCCTTCAACCATTTTCGTTGGTGGGAGGAACAGCCTTGTCGTTACGGTATGGCCATCGCAGTTCGGTTGATCTGGATTTATTTTTTCATGAAAAATTTGATCATCCCCAAGTAATTGATGAACTTGAGGCAACTTTCAAACATAGATTTGTTTACAAACAGCAACAGACACAGTTTGGAATTTTTTGTTTCATTGATGACATTAAAGTTGATATTGTTCACTTTCCCCACCTGCCGATTGCTGCTATTGAGGAGGAGGACAAAATAAGAATGTACAGCAGCGCTGATATTTCTGCAATGAAGATTCAAGCTATATTTGGGAGGGCAAAGAAAAAGGACTTTTGGGATTTGTATGAATTACTCCGGCATTACCCGTTGCAACAACTTATTGAATGGCACAAACAGAAATATCCCAGCCAAATGCTGGCAATAAGTATTCCTCATGCAATCACCTACTTTGCCGATGCAGAAGAAAGCGAAGCACCCGTGAGTTTTGAAAATCAAACATGGGAACGAATAAAAAAGGGCATTTCGAAAACGGTGAGTGATTATCTGAGATAAAAGGGAAAAGGCAAAAGATAACCTGACTGCCCTGTCTTTCCTTTAGCGATTTATCGGGGAAGTGGAGCTCAGTACTGATTAGTTACTCAGAAAATAATTTTGTATCTCTTAAGAATTTTTATATCTTGCGGTTCCCTGTTTAGGTTTGATTCTATCCATTTATTCAGGTGTAGAAGTTAATTTCGTTGTTTTAAAATAGTAATTATTGATAATAAAAATAATTAAATAATGAAGTCACGTCGTCAATTTTTTAAGTTGGCCGGTACAGGCATTATTGCAGCAGGGGTATCATCTGTTTACGCTTCATCAGGCATTCCATCTCTGATTGAAAATACGCCAGATATTTTCAGTATTGGAATGGCTGGTTTTACATTCAAGGAATTCACTGTTGAGAAAACCATCGAAATGATGAATAGGATAAGGGTTACCAACCTTTCTCTGAAAGATTTTCACATGCCATTGAACAGCACCCAGGAACAGATTAATGCTGTTTTAGAGAAGTTTAAAATTGCAGGAATTAATGTTTACACTGTTGGCGTAGTTTATATGAAGACCCAGGAGTCAGTTGATCAGGCCTTTGAATATGCAAAAATGGCCGGAGTTAAAATGATAGTCGGGGCCCCAAATTACGAGCTTCTTCCATACGTAGAGAAAAAGATAAAAACATACGACTTCAAACTTGCAATTCATAATCATGGTCCGGATAACCCACTCTATCCGAATGCCACAGATATATGGGACCATATAAAAGACCTTGATCCACGTATAGGGATATGCATCGATATCGGGCATACAACCAGGGACGGTGAGGATCCTTCAGCTGATATTGAGAAATATAGCAAACGGATTTATGACATTCATATCAAGGATGTTAACAAAGCCACAAAGGAGGGTAAGACAATTGAAATTGGCAGGGGAGTTATCGATATTCCAAAGGTAGTCGCCACTCTTCGTAAAGTTAAATACAGTGGAAGTTGCAGTCTTGAATTTGAAAAAGATATGAAAGACCCGCTTGCAGGAATAGCCGAATCGATAGGATATTTCAAAGGGGTGATGGCATGTAAGTAATGAATAGTGAGTAGTGAATAGTGAATAGTGAATAGTGAATAGTGAATAGTGAATAGTGAATAGTGAATAGTGAATAGTAATGCGAAATAAGTTCAATTTAATCCCCTCATGGGAGAGGCCAAAGGTGGGTTAATGGATCAACTTGAAGAGAAAGTTAAGCGATTTTTTAATGCCGCCGATTAATAATTTGTAAACCTTTATAGAAAATAATATGAAAAATAAAACACGTCGTGATTTTCTGAAAAAATCCCTTCTGACCGGTGTAGGCCTGATTACTCTTCCTGAAATACTGAGGCAATCTACATTTGCCATTGGTTCGCCAAATAAGCTCATTCAGTTTGCTCAAATCGGTTGTGGCCGTGAAGGAACTTCAGATTATGAAGGGACAATGAAACACACGGACCTTTGCAGAATGGTTGCTGTTTGTGACCTTGACTCACGAAGAGTTGATTTAGCAAAAAAGACTGTTGAGGAGTTCTACAGGAATAAAGGGGAAACGAATGTTGATGTGAAAGCCTATCATGACTTCAATGAAGTGCTTGCCCGTCCAGATATTGATGCTGTAATCGTCAGCGTTCCTGACCATCAACACGCATTTGTTGCTGTCAAGGCAGTACTTGCCGGGAAGGATGTGTACGTTCAGAAGCCATTGACATATTCAATATCAGAGGCAATAGCTTTGCGGACAGCCGTCAGGTCAAGGAAGATAATTCTTCAGACGGGTAGTCAGCAACGTTCCGAAAAACCCTGGAACACATTTCGTATTGCCAGTGAAGCGGTTCGCAATGGTCGCATTGGAAAGCTTCACTCAGTAAAAATCGGTATTGGGATAGACAAAATTAAGGGTGTTAAGCCATTACCCCAGACTCCTCCTTCAACCTTTGATTATGAACGCTGGCTGGGAGCAGCACCTGAGCAACCCTATATGGAATTCAGGTGTCATCCTCAGGACAGTATCGACGGAAGGCCAGGCTGGATAACAACTGAAGACTTTGGCCTTGGAATGATAACCAACTGGGGAGCACATCATATGGATATAGCTCATTGGGCTATGGGGTTAGAACTTGACGGGCCTTTATCTGTTGTGGCAAAAGCTGACTTCATGAAAGATGATGTATGGACCGTTCACACTACTTACCATGCAGAGATGATGTATCCGGGTAATATACAGGTGATCCTTGATAATAAGTTTACCAACGGTATTCAGTTCGAAGGATCCGATGGGATGGTATTTTGTGCCCGTGGCAGCGAAAAGGTAACCAAAAGCGACCCTGTTTCCACAGTTGATGATAAGAAAGGTCCGCTTTTTGCCAGTAACGATAAAATTCTATATCCCAGGGTAGGTTCCGAAGGTAAAATATGGATGCCAAGTGCTGACCATTACCGTAACTGGCTCGAAAGCATTATAAGCCGTAAAGATCCAATAGCCCCGGTCGATCAGTCAACCCGTAGCCTTGAGGCGTGTGCAGTAGCCTGGATAGGAATGAAGCTGAACCGTAAACTCACCTGGGATGCTAAGAAAGAGAAGTTTGTCGGCGATAAAGAAGCTAATGCAATGCTGTCGCGCAAAGCACGTAAACCTGAATACGACTTAACTTTATTAATGAAGAAGGCAGGATTGGTCTGAACCGTACAATAATACAATGAGTCTGCTGGAAAGCATAGTTATAAATAACATATCACTAGTGCCACGTCAGCGGTTGTATGACGGATAAAGTCTTTTTAGTTTGATTCGGGCTTTCTCCGTTGTGAACTGCCAGTTAATCTTCTTATCTAACCCATTACGAGACTGCTCCCAGGTTTCAACTTATTCTCTGACTTGTTCTATGAATATCTGTTTTTAGCGATTGAATATTGATATATTAAATTAGAAGAATATGAAAAAATCCATCCTACTTATTATCAGCTTGTATGTCACAATGATGCTGCAAGCACAAGTTTTCAAATCAGTTAATGCTACTGCAGGTGGTTTATCAACAGCTTTAACCGCCACAGAGCTTAACACAGTTACTAACCTCACGCTTACAGGCACCATAGATGCCCGCGACTTTAAAACCATGCGCGATAGCATGCCTGTTTTAGCGGAACTGGATTTGATCGCTGTTACTATTGACGCTTATACCGGCACGGAGGGAACGGCAATTACAGGTAGTGTTGCTTATCCTGCAAATGTTCTTCCAACTGGAGCATTTAGCAATACTGTTTCATTTAATGAAAGATTGAAATCAGTTATTCTGCCATCATCGATTACATCGATCGGTAACTGGAGCTTTGGATATTGTAATAATATAACCTCTCTTAATGTCCCGGTGGGAGTAACTTCGTTAGGAAACTATGCCTTTAAAGGCTGTGCAGGTTTGACATCATTAATTCTCCCGGAAGGGCTTATTTCAATTGGATTCGATGTTTTTGAAAACTGTACTGACCTTACATCAATTATTATCCCGGCAGGGGTCACTTCGATTGGTGGTTATACCTTTTTTGGATGCAGTGGTTTGACTTCAATAACAATTCCTTCGTCTGTCACTTCTATTGGATCTGCTGCTTTTCTGAACTTCAATGGTTTGATTACGGTTGAAGCAAGCAATCCTAATTATTCAAGTGTTAATGGTTTGTTGTTTAATTTTACAAAAACGAAATTAATACAATGTCCTGTTTCAAAAACTGGAAGCTATACTATTCCTTCAACGGTTACTACCATTGGTGAGAGTGCTTTTATGGGCTGTAGTGGTTTAACTTCAATTACCATACCTTCATCGGTTACAACCATAGGAACTCAATGTTTTAATGGTTGCAGCGGTTTAAGTTCAATCTTTGCAAATCCAATCTTACCAGTAGATTTAAGTTCATCATCAGGTGTTTTTGGAAACGTTGATAAATCAACCTGTGGTTTGTTTGTGCCACAAAACTCTAAGAATGCGTACCAGGAATCAAATCAATGGAAAGATTTTGATAATATTTTTGAAAAAAACGGTTTTGTACTTTCAGCTTCATCTGTTAAACTTGCCTATACTGATAATGCATCGGATTCTGTAATTATTACAGCCAATACCTCATGGACAGCCAACTCTGACCAAACATGGCTCTCAGTAAATCCTCAAACAGGCACAGGTAACGAAACCCTTGTTTTCAAAGCCGAACAAAATAATCCAAATGAGGACCGATTGGCAACAGTGACCGTTTCAGCGGCCGATATTCCCTCTCAAACTATTTCTGTAACACAAGAAGCCGGACCAGTAACTGTTAATGTTTCTGCAGGAGGTTTATCAGAAGCCCTTACTGTCAATGAAAAAAACACCTTTACTAAACTTAGGCTTACAGGCGTCATCGATGCTCGCGATTTTAAGACAATGCGCGATAATATGCCCCTATTAGCTGTATTGGATTTGAGTGGGGTAACTATTGCTGCTTATAATGGCATTGAAGGAACTGGCCCGGGGAGTAGCAAATATCCGGCAGATGCAATTCCAAAGTTTGCATTTTGCGATTCAACTACTTCGGTAGGTAAAACTAGTTTGACCTCATTTATTCTACCTTCATCAGTGAAATCGATCGGAAATTATTCTTTGAAAAACTGCAGCGGTTTGATTGGAGCATTAACCTTACCGTCATCAGTAACTACTATAGGAGATGGAGCTTTTTACAACTGTCTAGGCATAAGCTCTATTAATATTCCAGAAGGGGTTACATCGATCAGATTTTCTACTTTTAAGTACTGTTCTGCTTTAACCTCGATTATTATTCCCAAAGGGGTTACTTCGATAGAAGGATTTGTTTTTTCTTATTGTACCAAATTAACTTCAATTAAAATTCCTTCATTGGTTACTTTAATTGAACAATGTGCTTTTGATAATTGCAGCGGTTTAACTTCTATCTATGCGTATCGCATCTCACCTGTTGATTTAGGATCTAACTGGGGAGTTTTTAATAATGTTAATAAAAACTTATGTACTTTATATGTGCCTTCCGGATCAAAGGCGGGATATAGTGCTGCTAACCAATGGAATGATTTCACAAACATTGTTGAAATGCAGGGAGTTTTTCTTTCGGCTACCGATTTAATTTTTGGTGCGGATGGAGGTTCAACCCAATTGAATCTTGTTTCAAGTACAGACTGGACAACTACTTCCAATCAGGTTTGGCTAACCTTAATTCCTGCTTCCGGAAGTGGCAGTGAATCGATTGCTTTTACCGCTTCAGCCAATGCAACAAATACGATGCGGACAGCAACTGTAACAGTTGCAGCTGTTGGTTTTGAAACCCAAACAATCACGATTACGCAATATGGTATTGTAGAAGTTACAGCAGGTAACCTAAAAAATGTACTTTCCAGTGAGTTGGGAGCTATCACCAAACTCAAACTTACCGGTACTATCGATGCACGTGATTTTAAATCGATGCGCGATAGTATGCCTTTGCTGGCAGAGGTGGATTTGAGTGGTGTAACTATTGTAGCTTATTCTGGCACTGAAGGAACTAGCCAAAACATTACTGATTATCTGGCAAATGCAATTCCCGGATATGCATTTTATAATTTTAGTACAGGGATGAGTAAAAGAAGCTTGATTTCCGTTTTGCTTCCTGCAACGGTTACTTCTGTTGAAAATTACGCTTTTTACGGCTCTTCCGGCTTGACATCGGTTATCCTTCCTTCATCACTTATTTCTATTAAAAGCGGTGCTTTTAGGTCCTGTAATAGTTTAACCTCGATAACTATTCCTTCATTCGTTACTTCTATTGGGCAAGATGCTTTTTATGATTGTTTAGGTTTAACCTCGGTTATTATTCCTAAAGGATTAGCTACGATTGGGGGTTCTGCTTTTTATAACTGTAATGGTTTGACTTCAATATATTCCCATGGAGTTACTCCGGTGGATTTAAATTCTTCTTCCGATGTGTTTTTTAATGTAAACAAAACCACCTGCATACTACATGTTTCTTATGGTTCCTCGGGGCTTTACTCTGCTGCCAACCAATGGAAAGATTTTTTGAATATTGTTGAAATTTCCGGTTTCAAGCTTTCGGCAACTATTGCAAATGTTGGAGCAACCCTGGGAAGCACGACTTCAGTAAATATTTCTTCCGATATTACATGGACAGCCAGTTCCGACCAAACATGGTTAACTGTTGATCCAACTTCAGACACCGGTAACAAAACCCTGACTTTTACTGCCGGAGCTAATCTCTCAGCTACAGTCCGCACAGCAACTGTAACTGTTTCGGCCAGCGAAGTAGAGTCACAAACAATCGTCATTACACAAAAAGCTGCAGACAAAGACCCGTATGTAATTGATTCAATTGATAATATATCTGTTGACGAGGGAGCTCCTGATCAAATTATTGATCTGAAAACCGTATTCGCTGACGATGATCCTGAAGATGTATTGATCTACAGTGTTACCTCAAATACCAATGATCTGGTTGTGACAGCTATAATCACAGGCTCTAATCTTACTTTAGACTTTTCAAGTGTAAATGTTGGGTCATCAGAAATAGTTATTACTGCAAGTTCAAACGGTAAAGAAGCCAGTTCGAAATTTGAGGTTGAAGTCAAAATCCCGACTGGGATTGATCCAATGATGAGCAATCAGAAAATGATTATTTATCCGAATCCGACTTCAGGAAAAGTCCAGGTTGTATTTGACCGGATTCCACAAAGCGGAACCTCCCTGACAGTAAAGGATGTAAACGGAAAGACCATTCTCAAACAATTAGTTCAGAATAAGGAAGTATGGATTGATTTGAGTAGAAATTCACCGGGAGTTTACCTAATACAAACCAATATAAATGAGATAAAAGTTCAAAAGGTGATTTTAAAATAAGCAATCACAAAATCCCTCAAAAACTAAACTTCTTGAGGGATTTTTCTCGTAGATTATCGAAGCGTCGTCTCCAATTAATCGAAACGTGACTTCGGGTTCCGGAACCGTTTGGTCTGAACGGTACAATAATACAATGAGTCTGCTGGAAAGCATAGTTATAAACACCTTACCACTTTATTGTAATGCAATACTAAACTCAGGAAAAGAACTTTTATATAATCCTGAAATATCTGATGGTTCAAATAAAAAGGCTTAAGGCGCAAGGTGTAGGTCTTATGGCAAAAGGTCATTCTTGCCCAATACGTCACCCCACATGCCTATTTAATCTCCCTGATTTTTATATTCTTGAACGAAACTTTACATTTATGATCCTGGAGAAGGATATGACCTTCAGCAGCTTCACCAAAATTTGCTTTCCCTTTAAATTTACTGGTTGCAACAAGGGCTTTCCAAGCTACGTCTCCTCTTTCGTATGAAACTGTCAACTGTCCATTGAGCCAATGTTCTACATGGTTGCTTTTAACAATTATTTTCGCAGTATTCCATTTGTCAGGACCATTATCTATTTTGCTCCTTGGAGTTATCAGGTCATAAAGTCCTGCCAAGGTGAGGTTGCCATTGATACCAGCCTTTGCATCGGGATGAAGTTTATCGTCAAGTATCTGGTATTCACAACCAACATTCGATTTTCCGTCAATAAAATATTTGATCCCGCCGTTGGCTCCCGGAGCGAAAAGAAAATCTACTGTAAGTTCAAAGTTTTTATAAGTATCTATAGTAATTATATCTCCTCCTGATTTAGCCTGGCCTTGAGAAGGCAATACAGTCAGAATACCATCTTTAATCTCCCATCCGGTTTCCGGAAATGCCGGGGTTATATATCCGCGCCATCCTGTTGTGGTTTTTCCATCCCATAAAAGTTTCCATCCCTCTTTTACTTCTTGCTTGGTGAGAGTGTTGTCCAGACCTTTATCGACAGAATTTTTTGTTTGTCCGGCAGCTGTATTTCCAACTGAAATAAGAACCAGCAATGCAGCTGCTAAATAAGTCATTTTCTTCATTTTATAATAATTTATAGTATATTTCAAATATTACTTTTGAAAAACGAATCCTAAACTTTATAGTATTGTTCCCACCCTTTTCGTG
Source organism: Bacteroidia bacterium (assembly GCA_026391555.1). Classification (GTDB taxonomy): domain Bacteria; phylum Bacteroidota; class Bacteroidia; order Bacteroidales; family VadinHA17; genus LD21. The sequence goes on from JAPLEB010000122.1 coordinate 75,834, forward strand.
GTGGTGCACCAACCAGCATCTGATTGGCCAGCTTGTTGTTGGTAATCTGTTTGGTTTTACGATCGAATATGAGTTTGGTATCTAAAACTGAGCTAA